>CAKTFF010000470.1 GCA_934553185.1 uncultured Devosia sp. | reverse complement strand
GCCAAGGCGATCATGGCCGAGCAGGGCGTGGCGCGCCTGCGCATCGATTGGCGCGAAAGCGTCCGCAAATGGCATCCCGGGCAGGACTGGGTGTGGGAGCCCGGCGGCTTCGGCGTCTGCGATCCGGGCATCAATGCCCTCTCGATCCTCACCAAGATCATGCCTTTTCCGGTGTTTGTTGAAAGCGCCGGGCTGACCTTCCCGGCCAATCGGCAAACGCCTGTCGATGTGGAGATCGCCTTCAAAACCGGGCAGGCGCATCAGCCTGCTTTATCAGCGGGTTTCAACTGGCTCGAAGAGAGCGGCGAGATCTGGACGATCGAAGTCACCACCATCACAGGCGACGTGCTCAAGCTCGAAGGCGGCGGACGCCGGCTGCTGCTGAACGATCAGAAGGTGATCGAGCATGGCGATGGCGAGTATGCCGCCATGTATCGCCATTTCGCCCGCCTGTTGGACCGGCACGAAAGCGACGTGGACGCGGCGCCGCTTCGTTTGATGAGCGACGTGTTCCTGATGGGCGCGCGGGAAAACGGGCCTGCTTTTGAGTGGTAGGGCTGGCTGGCTACTGACCGCTCAGTCGACACCCTCCCCCTCGCGGGGAGGGATCAAGGGTGGGGGAAGGCTGGCCACGATATAGGGGCTAAACCCCACCCCCTCCCGGCCTCCCCCGTCAAGGGGGAGGTGCCGCCCGGTGGATGCGGAAAGACAGGTTACTTCCCTGCATCCGTCAGCAGTTGCAGATCATCCTCGCTGAGCTTCAGCCGCACGCCCTTGGCGAGGCTTTTGACCTGTTCCACCGAAGTGGCCGAGGCAATGGGTGCCGTGACACCCGGCTGGGCGACCAGCCAGGCCAGCGACACTTCGGCCGGTGTCGCATCATTGTTCGCAGAAACCTGGTCGAGCGCGGCAAGGATCTTTTCGCCCTTGCTGTCGAGATATTGTTCCATGCCGCCGCCGCGCTGCGATTTGCCGAAATCGGCTTTCGAGCGGTATTTGCCGGTGAGGAAACCCGAGGCGAGGCTGTAATAGACCACGGTGCCGATGTCGTTCTCGGTGACCACGTCGCGCAGCGCCTCGAACTCCTCTCGGTCATAAAGGTTGAACCGGGGCTGCAGCACATCATAGCGCGGCAGCGACTTGATCACCGCCGTGTCCTGCGCCTCTTTGACCATTGCGGCCGTGTAGTTGGAGGCACCCAGCGCGCGCACCTTGCCCGAGCGCACCATGGGCTCATAAGCGCCCAGCGTTTCTTCATGCGTCGATTCCGGGTCGGGCCAGTGGCTGAAGTAAACGTCGAAATAGTCGGTCTGCAGGCGCTCGAGCGACTTCTCGAAGCTGGCGGCGATCTGGTCGGGCTTGAGGCCACCCGGCTTGTTGCCGGAGTTAACCTTGGTGAAAAGGTGAACATTGGCGCGGTTGCCGCGCTCCTTCATCCACTTGCCGATAATGGTCTCGCTCATGCCGGGCGGGTTGCCGGGAACCCAGTTGGGATAGCCTTCCGCCGTGTCGATGGCGGTAAAGCCTTCCTCCATAAAGGCGTCGAGAATGGCAAAGCCCTGCTGTTCATCCACGGTCCAGCCAAACACGTTGCCACCCAGAACCAGCGGTTCGATGACGATTTCACTGCGTCCGAGCGGGCGACGGTCCATGATGCTTCTCCGAGTGGTGTGTGCGGGCTAAACGCCTTCGCCGCCATTCGGTTCGACCAAGGCGGGCACACGCGGCGCGCAATAGGCCAAAGCCGTGGTGATGGCATGGAGCGATCGGTCGAGCGGGATGTGATTAACCGGCATCGACGAGCCGTCTTCGGGCGCAAGGTAGGCAACGGCGCCGTTGCGCAGATTATGCAGCACCCAGGCATAATCGCCGGTGAGCCGGGCGCCATAGGGTTCCGCGGCTTCGGCAGAAAAGGAACGGGTTTCCTTGTCCACGGTGATCGCCCATCGGCCGGCATCGCCTTGCGGGCGGCTGGTATGAAGGTGGACGCCGACCGTATAACCGTCCTCGCAGCGCACGGCCACACAGGCATAGATGTCGGGCGAAGAGTTGAGCGCGCAACCCATGGCGGCACGGTCGCCTTCGCCGGCAAGGGGCGAATACTGCCAGCCCGCTTCCTGCGCTGTGGCGGCAGGGGAAAACAGCAGCAGGAGCAGGCTCAGCTTTTGGGTTCGATCAAGTCCCATGTGTTTCCATAAAGATCCGCCCAAACGGCAACCGTGCCATAGCTTTCATGCCGTGGCGTTTCGGTGAAGCGCACGCCGCGCTCGACCATGGCGGCGTGGTCCTTGGCAAAATTGCGCGTTTGAAGAAAGAACATCACTCGCCCGCCGCCCTGCCGGCCCACCGCAGCATCCTGCTCAGGACCATCGGCTCGCGCCAAAAGCATTTGCGCGCCCGAGCGTCCGGGCGGGGCAACCACCACCC
>CAKTFF010000469.1 GCA_934553185.1 uncultured Devosia sp. | reverse complement strand
CCGAGATCGAGACGCTGATGCGCTCGCCCTATGATGTTTATGCCAAGCATGTGCTCAAGCTCCGCCCGCTGGACCCTTTGGGGGAAGCGCCCGATGCGCGCGAACGCGGCAACATCATCCACGCCATTTTTGCCGCCTTTGTGGAGGGGGGCCATGCGGCGAGCGCGCCGGACGCGTTCGAGACCATGCGCGCGCTGGCGCAAAAGGAGTTTGCCGGGCTCGAAGCGATCGGCGAGCGCCGCGACATCTGGATGCGGCGGTTCGAGACGGCAGCGCGGCAGTTTCTCTCATTCGAGCAGGCGCGCGACAGTGCGGTCCGCAAGCGTCATGCCGAGATCCGGGGCGTGTGGCAGCTGGCATTGGCCGAGCCGTTTACCCTGAGCGGGGTCGCCGACCGCATCGACGAGCTGGTGGATGGCACGCTCGAAATCATGGATTTCAAAACCGGCTCGCCTCCGGCCAAGAGCGCCATGCAGGCCTTTGAAGTGCCGCAGCTGCTGCTTGAAGCGCAGATTGCCCGGGCCGGAACCTTGAAAGGCGCCATTGCCATTGCCCCTGCGCCATCGTCGGCGCTGACCTATATCAAGGTTGGACTGGGGCCCGAGGCCTTCATCCCCAAGCCGTTCCTCCCGCCAGACGGGTTCGACATCATGGGGGCTGCCGACGAGATCGGGCGGCGCATGCAAAGGCATGTGGAGCATTTCCTGCTGCGCGACACGCCCATGCCGGCGCGGCTGCTGCCCCTGCCCGGCCAGCGCTTTGTTGGTGCCTATGACCATCTGGCCAGGGTCAGCGAATGGACCGCGCTTGATGGGGACGAAACGCTATGAGCGATCGCGGCGAGCTCGTTGTGCCCTTTGACACGCGCGACAACCAGAAGCGAGCGGCTGATCCCGGCTGGTCGATCTGGGTGTCGGCCAATGCCGGCTCGGGCAAGACCTTTGTTCTGACGCGGCGGGTGCTGCGGCTTTTGCTGTCGGGGGTCAATCCCGAAGCGATTTTGTGCCTCACCTATACCAAGGCGGCGGCCGCCGAAATGCGCCGGCGGGTGGCCGATCGGCTGGGCGCCTGGGCGGTGATGGCGGAGGCCGAGCTCGACAAGGAGCTGCGCGAGATGGAGGGCGAGGGCTATGCCCCGGCCTTGCGCGAGCGGGCGCGGACGCTGTTTGCCCGAGCGCTGGAAACGCCGGGCGGGCTCAAGATCGTCACCATCCACGCCTTTTGCGAATCGGTGCTGCATCGCTTTCCCCTTGAAGCCGGGGTCCCCTATGATTTTGCGGTGATCGAGGAAGACGAGCGCGCCGCCATGATGCTGGCGGCGCGTGAAAGCGTGCTGGCCGGGGGCATCGGCATTGCCGGGGCGGTGGAAACACTGTTTGAAACCCTCAGCGACGAGCAGATCCGCAACGCCATCGACGCGGCGCTGCTGGATGGGCGCAAGCTGCGCGCCGTCTTGGCCGACCCCGAGGGTGCCAAGCGCAATCTCGAAGGGCTTGTCGGCACGAGGGCGGGCGCCGGGAGCATCGAAGGGCGTATCCTTGGCGAGCGGCTGGTGAGCAGCGCCGATCTCCTTGCGCTCTATGCCCTGTGCCCGCCCAAGGGGGGCAACAGGAGCCTTGAAGACAAGCTCGCGGCGCTCGACCCTCTCCAGCCTGACCCGCAAGGGTGGATGCGGGCCTTTCTGACGGCTGATGAAACGGTGCCGGCGCGCTTTCCGGTGAAAGCGCTGTCCACCGCCGATCCCGCCTTGGCCGAAAGGCTGCTGGCCGAGGCCGAGCGGCTGGCCGAACTGGCGCAGCAGCGGCGCGCCGCCCAACTCGTGGAGCGCAGCCATGCCGTGCTCGACATCGTGGCCGCCATTGCCAGCCATTACCAAGGGCAAAAGCGGCAGCGCTCGCTGATGGATTTCGACGACCTGATCGAGCGGCTGGCCGATCTCCTTGCCGATCGCTCTGCCGGGGAATGGGTGCGCTACAAGCTCGATGCGGGGATCGACCATGTGCTGGTGGATGAGTCGCAGGACACCAATGGCGAGCAGTGGCGGGTGGTGCGCGCCATTGCGGCGGAATATTTCGCCGGCGCGGTAGCCGTGTCGCGCCCGCGCTCGCTGTTTGCCGTGGGCGACCAGAAGCAGTCGATCTATTCGTTTCAGGGCGCCGAGCCGGCTTTGTTTGGCCAGACAGGGCGCGATTACCTCGAGGAAGCGGCCTTGGTAGAGGCGCCTTTCCAGCCGGTGCCGCTGCGCACGAGCTTTCGCACCCTGCCCGAAATCTTGCAGGCCGTGGACCTGGTGAGCGCCGATCCGGTGATCCAGGCTGCCTTGCTGGAAAACGAGCCGGTGCATCATGACACCGCCCGCACCATGCGCGGCGGCAGCGTCACCCTGTGGCCGCCCGTGCAGCAGCCGGCCGATGCGCCGGCGGGCGCCG
>CAKTFF010000468.1 GCA_934553185.1 uncultured Devosia sp. | reverse complement strand
CCAGCATATGGTCGAAAAAGCCGACCCCCGTCGCCATGCGGTGCGCGCCGGTGCCATCGAGATCAATGGTGACCGCTATCTCGGTCTCGTTGGTTGTGCGGGCAATCGTGGCTGTGCGCATGAAAAACTCCGGGCTGGCGCGGCTCCTAGCAGATAGGCATAGGCGCGTGAAGATTGGGTTAGGGGTGCCACGACCTCGTGGTTCGAGGCTCGCGAGAAGCTCGCACCTCACCATGAGGTCTACTGAAGCACTGCTGCAAGAGTAGCCCTCATGGTGAGGCGGGAGCGCAGCGACCCTCGAACCACGAGGGCGTGGCACGTACGCATTGCAATCGCCTCCGCCGCTCCTAAATATCACTCAACAGTTCGGAGTATCTCCCCAAATGAGTGACAACAATTTGCCCGGCTGGCACGGGACAACCATCGTGTCCGTGCGCCGGGGCAACAAGGTCGTGGTGGCTGGCGATGGCCAGGTCTCCATGGGCCAGACCGTTATGAAGCATGGCGCCAAGAAGGTGCGGCGGCTGGCCGGAGGCAAGGTGATCGGCGGCTTTGCAGGCTCGACCGCCGATGCCTTCACCCTGTTCGAGCGCCTTGAAGCCAAGCTCGAGCAATATCCCGACCAGCTGATGCGTGCCGCCGTCGAGCTCGCCAAGGATTGGCGCACCGATCGCTACCTGCGCAAGCTTGAAGCCATGATGATCGTGGCCGACAAGAAGGACACGCTGGTGCTGACCGGCAATGGCGACGTCCTGACCCCCGACCATGGGGTGATCGCCATCGGTTCGGGTGGCAATTATGCCCATTCGGCCGCCCTGGCACTGCATCAGGCCACGGACCTAGACGCCGAGGACGTGGCCCGCCGCGCCATGAAGATCGCCGAAGAAATCTGCGTCTACACCAATGGCAATGTGACGGTTGAAGCCATCGAGCTTAGCTGAACCCCGTCGCCGGCTTGCTAAGCGGCGACCAGAAGGACGGGCTTGTTCAAGCCGTCCGGAAAGAACCTCCCTATGAATGAAACCAACTTTTCCCCGCGCGAGATCGTTTCCGAGCTCGACCGCAACATTGTGGGCCAGAACGACGCCAAGCGCGCCGTGGCCGTGGCGCTGCGCAATCGCTGGCGCCGCCAGCAGCTGCCGCCCGAATTACGCCGCGAGGTCAGCCCCAAGAACATTCTGATGATCGGGCCGACCGGCGTGGGCAAGACCGAGATTTCGCGGCGCCTTGCCCGCTTGGCGCAGGCTCCGTTCATCAAGGTGGAAGCCACCAAGTTCACCGAAGTGGGCTATGTCGGCCGCGACGTCGAACAGATCATCCGCGACCTTGTGGAAGCCGGCATCTCGGTTTTGCGCGATAAGCGCCGCGCCGATGTGCAGGCGCAGGCCCATGCCAATGCGGAAAACCGTGTGCTCGACGCACTGGTGGGCACGTCTGCCACGCCCTCAACCCGCGACTCCTTCCGCCGCAAGCTGCGCAACAACGAACTCGATGACAGCGAGATCGAGATCGAGATGACGCCGCCGACACCATCAGGCTTCGACATGCCCGGCATGCAGGGTGGCGGCATCGGCATGATCAACCTCAGCGACATGTTCAAGTCTGCCATGGGCGGGCGGGGCGTCAAAAGGAAGATCAAGGTCAAGGACGCCTATGAGCCCCTGATCGCCGAAGAAGCCGACAAGCTCCTCGACCAGGACCAGCTCAAGAGCGAAGCCATCGAGCTGGTTGAAAACCACGGCATCGTTTTTATCGACGAGATCGATAAGGTGGCGCACCGCGAAGGCGGCGCCCAGGGTGGGCCATCGCGCGAAGGCGTACAGCGTGATCTCCTCCCGCTGATCGAAGGCACGACCGTTTCCACCAAATACGGTCCGGTCAAGACCGACCATGTGCTGTTTATTGCCTCGGGCGCCTTCCATGTCAGCAAGCCCAGCGACCTGCTCCCTGAACTGCAGGGTCGTCTGCCGATCCGGGTGGAGCTCAAGGCGCTGACGCGGGAAGATTTCATCCGCATCCTCAACGACACCGAAGCGAGCCTGATCAAGCAATATGTGGCGCTGATGGGCACTGAAGGGGTAACGCTCGATTTCACCCCCGACGCTATCGAAGCCATTGCCGACGCGGCGGTGCGGGTCAACAACTCGGTGGAGAATATCGGCGCCCGGCGCCTGCAAACGGTGATGGAGCGCCTGGTCGAAGACATCTCCTTTGAAGCCCCCGACAAGCAGGGCCAGTCTATCCGCATCGATGCCCCCTTTGTCGCCGACAAGGTGGGTGAGCTCAGCAAGGACACCGATTTGAGCAAGTTCGTGCTGTAAGCGGCCACGCCCTCGTGGTTCGAGGCTCGCGAAGGGCTCGCACCTCACCATGAGGTCTACTGAAGCACTGCTGCAAGAGTAGCCCTCATGGTGAGGCGGGAGCGCAGC
>CAKTFF010000467.1 GCA_934553185.1 uncultured Devosia sp. | reverse complement strand
TATCTCCCCTCCATCGCCGCGTTCCGGCAGAACTGGCTTGAGGATCGCCTGCGCGTCGGCATGGTTGCCGCCCGCGTGCTGGATGCCGTCCCCGATGTCATGGCGCTGCCGCGCGAACTGACCGATCGTCTGCTGACCTCTGCGGAAGCCAACGCCATTGTGTATCGGCGCGAAGGGCAAAGCCAGCTGATCGAATTTGCCAATCCCATCACCCCCGATGTCGTGGTGACCGCCGACATGCGGCAATCCGATCTGCTGAGCATGATCGTGGGCGCCGTTGATACGTTGTTTGCCGAGCCTGGCCGCACCTTGCGGATTGTGGGCGATGGCGAACTCGACCAAAGCCAGGTCGAACTACTGATGCCCGAGCGTCCGCTGCGGCAGGACATCCTGATCTATTCGCGCCAGATCGGCTATGTTTCGCTGGTGATCGCCGCGATCACGGCCGTGGCGCTTTACCTCCTAGCCAGCTACCTTTTCATCTATCCCGTCCGTCGGCTCACCGCCAACATGCTGGCCTTCCGCCATTCGCCCGAAAATGCCAGTCGCATCATCGAGCCGTCGCGACGACGCGACGAGATCGGCATCGTCGAGCGCGAACTGGCGGCCATGGAATCAGATCTCTTTTCCATGCTGCGCCAACGCCGCCACCTGGCCGATCTTGGTCTGGCCGTGGCCAAGATCAACCACGATCTGCGCAATACGCTGACCTCGGCGCAGCTGTTGTCCGACCAGGTGGCGACGCTGGACGATCCCAAGGTGCAAAGGCTGGCGCCGCGCCTGGTGACGACGCTGGACAAGGCCATCGGCTTTGCCCAGTCGGTGCTCGACTATGGCCGCGAAACCGCCGCCGCACCGGTTCTGGCGCCAGTGACGCTGCACGCCTTGGTGGAAGACGCCGCCTTTGACGCCAGGCTGGTGGGCCATCCCACCATTGTTTGGACAAACAATGCGCCGCCTGCCCTGGTTCTCAGTCTTGACGCCGGGCAAATGGGGCGGGTGCTGGTCAACCTCCTCAAAAATGCCCGCGAGGCGCTGGAAGCCGCGAGCGCCAGCAATCCTGCGCCGACCATCGATGTTTCGGTCAGGGACGAGGGCAGCGAGATCACCATTTCGGTCAGCGACAACGGACCCGGCCTGCCGCCGCGCGCCCGCGAGCACCTGTTTGTGGCCTTCGAGGGTTCGGCCCGGGCGGGCGGAACGGGGCTCGGCCTCGCCATTGCGCGGGAAATCACCCAGGCTCATGGGGGCAGGCTGCTGCTTGCCGATGAAACGGTGGGCACGCGTTTCGACATCATCCTGCCCGCCACACTTCGGGTCCGTGCCTGAGCTTGGGGAAAAATCGCCACGGCGTGCTTGCCAAGCCCGGACCTGCCATGTATGGGTTGCGCCGCTTCAGGCAATCGGCGTTTTGGCCAAACCCTGAACGGTCGGCCAAGCCGACAGTGCGCGCCCTTAGCTCAGCTGGATAGAGCACCAGACTACGAATCTGGGGGTCAGGAGTTCGAATCTCTTAGGGCGCGCCATTTCTTCAATCCATCATTGCCCAAGACGCTGCGAACAGTTGGCCGTTAATGGTTTGTGCCATCGAGCCGTTCGCCTGTGGTTATCACGACAGGCGCGTTCCCCGGCCAACGCCCACCCCGCAGTCGAACAGTGCTGCGCAGGATTTAACTAAAATTGTCGCGGTTATCCCCACTGCGCTGAAAAGGTTCACGGTCAACTTGATGAAACAAATTCATCGAGGATGTGATCGAAATGAACATCAAGTTTTCGGCGGCTGGAACTGGCCTTGTTATGTTGATCGCGGCCTTTGCACCTCTTCAGGCCGCTGCATCCGATAGGGTGAGCAGTGTTCAGGCTTTCGAAGTCGTGACGCAGACTGCGGCGATCGCTCCGCTGTCCATGCGGTACTTTTGTGCAAAGCATAAGAGTGAGTGTGCAAGCGGTGGCAGCAGTAAGGCGGCCATGTCTTCGGACCTGATGGACGTGATCAAGCAGGTCAACAGCCACGTCAACCGCACCATTCGCCCCAAGCGCGACAGGGGCGACACCTGGGAGCTGAAGCCGACCAGCGGCGATTGCGAAGATTACGTGCTGACCAAGCGCAGCCTGCTGGTGACCAATGGCGTTCCCTCCGGCGCCCTGCGGATCGCCTACACCCATACGCGGCGCGGAGAACCACATGCCGTGCTGGTGGTCCGCACCAGCCAGGGCGATTACGTGCTGGACAACCTGACCAATTCCGTCAAGTCGCTCGACGCTTCCGGATATACGATCAAGAGCATGTCGTCCTCCGATCCCACACAGTGGGTCGCTGGCTGAACCTAATCTTAAGCACCGACTAAACTGCAAACCGGCTGCCCCGCGCAGCCGGTTTTTTCCGTTCGGGGAGAGTGCAAAGGCTTAACCATAGCCTCGGACCGAACGCCCT
>CAKTFF010000466.1 GCA_934553185.1 uncultured Devosia sp. | reverse complement strand
GCGCTCATGGGAGGGGTCCCTGTTCGGCGATGCCCAGGCCACGGGGGGCGGTTTTGCGGTTGATGCCGGCCATCATCAGGCCCAACTCGCCTTCGGTGGCGGTGGCGGGATCGGCTTCGCCGACGATGACGCCGTCGAACATGATGAGGATGCGGTCGGCAAGGGAGCGGATTTCGTCGAGTTCGACGGAAACGAGGAGGATGGCCTTGCCCTCGTCGCGCATCTTGATGATTTCGTTGTGGATGAACTCGATGGCGCCGATATCGACGCCGCGCGTGGGCTGACCGATCACCAGAACATCGGGGTCCTGCTCCATTTCGCGGGCAAGCACGATCTTTTGCTGGTTGCCGCCGGAAAACAGCGACGACTTAAGGTTGATGTTTGCGGGCCGGACGTCAAAGAGCTTGACGTGGTTGGCGGCGGCCTGCTTGGCGGCGGCGATGTCGAGGAACGGACCGCTGCCATAGGCTGGGGTATCGTGGTAGCCCAGTATGGCGTTTTCCCATTCCTGGAAGGTGGTGACGAGGCCCATGCGCTGGCGGTCTTCGGGAACGTGGGCGAGCCCGGCCTGGCGGGCACGGGCGGCGCCGTCGTCGCCCTGCAGAGCAAGCGGCTGGCCCTTGAGCAGCACCGCGCCGGAACGCTGGTCGCGCATGCCGGTGATCGATTCCAGCAATTCGCTTTGCCCATTGCCGGACACGCCGGCAATGCCGACGATTTCGCCGGCACGGATGGAAAAACTCACATCCTTGACGCGGGTGACGCCCATGTCGTCGGCGACAACGAGGTTCTGGACTTCGAGCAGCGTCTTGCCGGGTGTGGCGGGCTTTTTGTCGACGCGCAGCAGGACGCGGCGGCCCACCATGAGCTCGGCGAGCTGTTCGGGACTGGTTTGGGCGGTTTTGACGGTGGCGACCATTTCGCCTTGGCGCATCACCGAAACATTGTCGGTAATGGCCATGATCTCGCGCAGCTTATGGGTGATCAGGATCACCGTCTTGCCCTGGCGGCGCAGGGTTTCGAGCACGCGGAACAGGTCGTCGGCTTCCTTGGGGGTGAGGACGCCGGTGGGCTCGTCAAGGATCAGGGTTTCGGCGCCGCGATACAGCGCCTTGAGAATTTCGACGCGCTGCTGCTGGCCGACCGAAATATCCTCGATCGTGGCGTCGGGATCGACCTCGAGGTCATATTCGTGCTCGAGCCGGTCGAGCTCCTTGCGGGCGCGATCAAGGCTTGGCTTGATCAGCCCTGAATCCTCGGCACCCAGGACGACGTTTTCGAGCACGGTGAAGTTGTCGACCAGCATGAAGTGCTGATGCACCATGCCGATGCCGAGCTTAAGGGCATGGCGGCTGTCGGTTATGTTCTGCGGGGCGCCGTTGACGCGGATGGTGCCGCTATCGGCGGTGTAGAAGCCATAAAGGATCGACATCAGCGTGGACTTGCCCGCGCCGTTCTCCCCCACGATGCCGTGGATGGTGCCGCGCGCAACCTTGAGGTCGATGTCCTTGTTGGCGTGAACCGCGCCAAACCGCTTGTTGATCTTTTCAAGCTCAATCGCCCAGCCATTGGCCGGCGCGAGAGCAGCGGCCGTTTCCGGCCGCTGCGTGTTCATGGAGTTGTCCTCGTTCATCCAGCGTCGCTTAGAGCGGGCAGGTCGAGTCGGTGGTGTAGTCGTGCACCTCGATCGTGCCCGCCTGGATCTGGGCGGACAGCTCGTCCACACGGGCCTTCATGTCCTCGGTGATCAGGGAGGCATTGTTGTCGTCGAGCGCGTAACCAACGCCGTCTTCGCCGATGCCCAGCACCGTCAGACCAGGCTTGAAGGTGCTGTCATCAGCCGCTTCGGTCAGCGCGGTCTGCACCGCGACGTCGACGCGCTTGAGCATGGAGGTCAGCACCGAGCCGGGCTGGAGGTAGTTCTGGTTGCTGTCGACGCCGATGGAGAACTTGCCGGCATCCTTGGCGGCCTGCAGCACGCCCAGGCCCGAACCGCCAGCCGCGGCAAACACCACGTCGGCGCCGGAGTCGATAGCCGCCTTGGTCAGTTCGCCGGCGGTGACCGGGTCGTTCCAGGCCGCAGGCGTCGTGCCGGTGTAGTTTTCGATCAGGGTGATGTCGGGGTTCACCGCCTTGGCGCCCTGGGCATAGCCACAATAGAACTTGTGGATCAGCGGAACGTCCATGCCGCCAACGAAGGCGACAGTGCCGGTTTCGGACTTCAGGGCTGCCAGAGCGCCGACCAGGAACGAGCCGGTATGCTCGTCAAAGATGATCGACTGCACGTTTGGCGCTTCGACGACGGTGTCGATCACAACGAAATTGGTGTCGGGAAATTCGGGGGCAACGGCGGAAAGAGCCGCGGTCCAGGAGAAGCCGGCCATGACGATGGGGTTTGCACCCTGCCCGGCGAAGCGGCGCAGGGCCTGCTCGCGCTG
>CAKTFF010000465.1 GCA_934553185.1 uncultured Devosia sp. | reverse complement strand
GGCACGACCAAGGGCTCGAAGATCACGTGACGGAAACCAGGCTGCTCCGGATCTGGCCGGAAGCCTGCCACCGCTTCAAACAACCATTGGCACACGGCGCCATAGGCATAGTGATTGTAGGAGTTCATGGTCGGCTCAAAGATCGAACCGTCGGCCTTGATCCCGTCCCAACGCTCCCAGATCGTGGTGGCGCCACGTTTCACCTGCGCAAGCCAGCCGGGCACTTCTTCCTGGAGGAAGAGCGCTGCCGCAAGTTCCGGTTCGCCGATCTTGACGAGGGCCGGCAGCAAGGCGGGTGTTCCGATGAACCCGGTGCCAATCCGGCCACGGGCACGAGCGATTGTGGCTTTGAAGAACCCCTTTGCCGCCTCGACATGCTCGTCGGGGATCATGTCATGGAGAAAGGCGAGCGCGTAGGAACTCTGGTCGTCGTAGAGCAGGCGCCCTGCGGATGTTATGAACTCCTCAGCGAAGGCCGCCTTCACCTCCTTCGCGCGATCCGCCAGAAAACGGGCGTGGGTCGCACGGCCAAGCACCTGCGCGATCTGGGCGATCTGTAACGATGAAATGTAAAGGTAGATGGTGGCAGCGGCATCGTCGCCCATCGTGGGGACTGCCTTCAGGTGATCGTTTTGCGGCTGCAGCCAATCCCCAAAGCTGAAGCCCTTGGCACCCCAATCCGATGGCGGACGAACAATGGGCCCGCCGCTGATGTTCCAGACATAGTCGTTCCAACGTATCATCGCTGGAAACGCCTCTTCGAGGATGTTCCGATCCCCATAATGGGTGAAGAGCGTCCAGGGAATGACGCTGATCGCGTCGCCCCAGCCGGTGGATCCACTGAACGTGCTGCCATCCGGCGGCCGCTTGAGACGAAGCGGATTGGGAGAGACATGGGCGATGGCACCATCCGGATCCTGGTCGACGATCATCTCGCGCACATATTTGGCGAGAAAGGCGTGGCTGTCGGCAAGGTAACATGCAGTGGGGGCGAACACCTGCGCATCGCCCGTCCAGCCAAGTCGTTCGTCCCGCTGCGGGCAATCGGTGGGAATGTCGATGAAATTGCCGCGCTGCGACCAGATCGTATTCTGCACCAGCCGATCAACGAGCGGGTTAGCGGACGAAAAACGCGCCGCGGGCGTGGGGACCGAAGTGATCGGCACCGCTTCGATGGCCTCGATCGTGGCGTCTCCCGTGATCGTCGCACGAGCATAGCGGAAGCCTTGGAAGGTAAAGGTGGGGCGGTACGTCTCTCGTCCCTGCCCCGCAAACGTGTACTCCACCACAGCCTCGGCACTGCGGAAGTTGACGTTGTAGAACGCGCCGTCCTTGTCGAGGATTTCTGCGTGCTCAAACAGGATTTTGGCGCCGGACGCACCGTGGCCCATCATCGAAACGTAGCCGCCAATGTTCTGCCCGAAATCAAAGATCGTCCGGCCTTCTCCATCAACCCATGACCGAACCGGTTGCAAGCCGGGCATTTCTTTTACCGGGTCGCATTCCTGTGCAACGAGCACATGAGTGTCGAAATCAACCACCTCGACGCCATGAGAAGCCTGTTGAACCAGCCTGGCATCATAGGTTTCGCCAAAGTAGATGCCCGACTTGCGGACAGCGGTTTCTCCGCTCTTCCAGGTGCCGTCCGTAGCAACCAGGACCTCCCCTTCGGGTGCTGAACGCAGTTCTGCAAAGGCACCGATCTTGTCGCCCCAGATGTTGGCAAGGCCCTTGCCCGTCCACATCAGCGGCGAACGAAACCAACCATCGGCCAGGCTGATCTCGATCGTATTGGTACCAGCTCGAAGCAGGTGGGCGACCCCATATTCCTGGAACGCCAATCGCGCGTCATAATTGGTCCAGCCCGGCGTCAGAACGTCGGCCCCCACCTTCTGCCCATTGATGCTCGCCTGGTACAAGCCCCAGGCCGTGATCAACAGGGTCTCCGTGCCGGCCACTTGAGCGATATCGAAGCTCGTCGTCACGAAGCAACCCGGCTTCCCCACGCCCTGGTCGGAAAGCGGCAGGATCATACGCGCAGTCCAGCCATCTGGCCGAGCAAAAGGGTTCGCGGCCGCACGCGGCAACGCCATATCGTTCAAGATGGTATCCTCCCAATGCGTTGTTCCGCATCGTGTGCAGTGTTGTACGTGCAGCGTTGTACGATTAAGTTTGGATTGCAAGCAAAATTTTTATGGGCAGATTGCGCGATGCCAAGAACAGGAAGAGAGCTCCCAAGTGGCCAGGCCCCCCAGGGATAAGCGCGTCACCATCCACGACGTGGCCAGCGATGCTGGCGTTTCGTTTTCTGCCGTGTCCAAGGTGTTGCGCAACGCCTATGGCGTCAGTGACAGCCTGCGCGAGAAGGTCACTCAGTCGATCCAAAAGCTCGGCTATACGCCCAGTTTCTCGGCACGCGGCATCAGCGGCGGACGCACCTTCG
>CAKTFF010000464.1 GCA_934553185.1 uncultured Devosia sp. | reverse complement strand
CTCGGCAAGGCGCTGGCCCAGGGCCTGCGTCCCATCGTGGCCATCAACAAGATCGACAAGGCCGACGAGCGCCACCTTGAAGTGCTCGAAGAAATCTTCGACCTCTTCATCGCCCTTGACGCTTCCCCCGAACAGCTCGATTTCCCGGTTCTTTATGGCTCCGCCAAGCAGGGCTGGATGGCCGCAGAGCCCGAAGGTCCCAAGAACGACCTTGGCCCGCTGCTCGACAAGATCGTTGAGCACGTGCCCGAGCCGGAAGTGGAAGAAGGCCCGTTCCGCATGCTGGTCACCACCATCGAGCGCAACCCCTTCCTGGGTCGTATCCTCACCGGCCGCATCACTTCGGGCACGGTCAAGGCCAATGACCCGATCCACACGCTGAACCGCGAAGGCAAGGAAGTCGAAAAGGGCCGCGTTTCCAAGGTCCTCGCCTTCCGCGGCCTCGAGCGCACCCCGGTTGATATCGGCGAAGCCGGCGACATCGTCGCCATTGCCGGTCTCGTGACCTCGACCGTGGCCGATACGCTCTGCGCCACCTCGGTCAACAAGCCCATCGAATCCAAGCCTATCGATCCCCCGACCCTGTCGGTGACCTTCCGCATCAATGACGGCCCGCTGGCCGGCCGCGAAGGCGACAAGGTGCAGTCCCGCGTGATCCGCGAGCGCCTGATGCGCGAAGCCGAGGGCAATGTGGCCATTCGCGTCACGCCCGGCGACGACAATGACAGCTATGACGTGGCCGGCCGCGGCGAATTGCAGCTCGCCGTCTTGATCGAAAACATGCGCCGCGAAGGCTTCGAGCTGACCATTGGCCGCCCCAAAGTGCTGTTCAAGGAAGAAAACGGCGAAAAGCTCGAGCCGGTCGAGGAAGTCATCATCGACGTCGATGACGAGTTCACCGGCACGGTTGTGCAGAAGCTGACCGAGCGCAAGGGCGAGCTCACCGACATGCGGCCTTCGGGCGTTGGCCGCACCCGCATCCAGCTGCTGGTCCCCACACGGAGCCTGATCGGCTACCAGCCTGAACTGCTGAGCGACACCCGCGGCACGGCGATCTTCAACCGCCTGTTCCACTCCTTTGTGCCCTTCAAGGGTGACCTGCCCGGCCGCCGCACCGGCGTTCTGATCTCCAACGGCACCGGCCAGTCGGTGGCCTTTGCCCTGTGGAACCTCGAAGATCGCGGCCCCATCATGATCGATGCCGGCGTCGACATCTATGAAGGCATGATCATCGGCGAGCATTCCCGCGAGAATGACCTTGAGGTCAATGCGCTCAAGGGCAAGCAGCTGACCAACATTCGCACCACCTCCAAGGACGAGGCCGTGCGCCTGACCACGCCCAAGAAGCTGACCCTTGAACAGTCGCTCGGCTACATTGCCGAAGACGAATATGTGGAAGTGACCCCCAAGTCGATCCGCCTGCGCAAGATCTGGCTCGATCCCAACGACCGCAAGCGCAACATGCGCGCTGCCAAGTCCGCCTAAAACGAACACCTGGGGGAAGGTGCCATGAGCGACTTCATTATCGGCTTCATCACCGAATGGCGCTATCTCGGCATCTTCCTTCTGATGGTCGCCGAAAACATCTTCCCGCCCATTCCCTCCGAGCTGATCATGCCCTTTGCCGGCTATGTCGCAGCCCGGGGCGACCTCAACACCATCGGCGTGCTTGTTGCCGGCACGCTGGGCTCCTTGATCGGCACTTCGGCCTGGTACCTGGTGGCCCGCATCATGGGCCTCCACCGCTTCATCTGGCTGTGCAACAAGCTTGGCCGCATCGCGACCCTGTCGGAAGACGATATCGACAAGGCCCACCACTGGTTCGAGCGCCATGGCTGGATGGCCGTCTTTATTGGCCGCCTGATCCCGGCCATCCGCACCCTGATCTCGGTGCCCGCCGGCCTCGCCGCCATGCCCTTTGGCCGGTTCCTCCTGATCTCGACGGCTGGCACCGTCCTGTGGACCGCCATCCTTACCGGTGCAGGCTTCCTCCTCCAAGCCAGCTACGACACGGTTGAAGCCTGGATCGACCCGGTCTCCACTGGCGTCGTGCTCCTCGCCGTCGTCATCTATGTCTATCGCTTCATCACCTGGAAGCCGATCAAGGACATCGGCTGACCCGTTTTCGCATTTTGCGAAAGCCCTCGCATTGTGCGCCGCACGCCGCGTTGCAAGCTGCGATAGTTCACCCCTTCTTCATCTTTCCCGCCCGCTTTCCGCCACTCTCCCCTCTGGCACACTTCATGCAATGATGCGCTTGTCCGGAGAGTGTTGTTCTGCGTACCGGATAAACAGTCATCGGGCCCCGTTCCGCGCAACCGGCAACGGGGCCCATGCTGTTCCCCGCCCTTGCCGCAAGGCAGGCGAGCCACTAGATACGGTTCTTGTTCCATCCGGAGACGCCCATGCGCGCCGTGCTCGATATCATCCTCCTGATCCTCCAGCT
>CAKTFF010000463.1 GCA_934553185.1 uncultured Devosia sp. | reverse complement strand
CTGTACGCTCGGGCCGCTGACCAATATCGCCATGGCGCTGATCAAACAGCCGGCCATTGCCGATCGTATCGCCGAAATCGTCATGATGGGCGGCGCTTATTTCGAGGTGGGCAACATCACGCCCGCCGCGGAATTCAACATCTATGTCGATCCCGAAGCCGCCGATGTCGTGATGCGTTCGGGCGCCCCGATCACCATCCTGCCGCTCGACGTCACCCACCAGATGCAAACCACGCCGCAACGCCTCCAGGCCTTCGCCGATCTCGGCAACAAGGCGGGAACGGCAGTGCACGCCATGCTGGGCTTCTCGGAAAGCTTCGACCTCCGGAAATACGGCTGGGACGGCGCACCGCTCCACGACCCGACGGTGATCGCCTACCTGCTGGAGCCGAACCTCTTCGAGGGGCGCCTGTGCAATGTCACGATCGAAACCGGCAGCGAGCTGACCACGGGCATGACCGTGGCAGATTACTGGCATGTGACGGACAAGCCGCGCAACGCGATGTTCATGCGCAACGGCGACGCCGAGGGCTTCTACCGGCTCCTGCTCGACCGGCTGGCGCGGCTGCCCTAGGCGCGCTAGTCTCCCGCCTCTTCCGGAGCCGGCCTCATGGACATCGTTACCCTTGCCACCTTCACCATAGCCTATGCCATCGCCGTGCTGGTGCCCGGGCCGGGTGTGGCCGCTGTGGTGGCGCGGGCCCTCGGTGGCGGTTTTCGGGGCGCCCTCCCGATGGTGCTGGGGATTCTTGCCGGCGATCTGGTGTATTTCGTCTTTGCCGTGTTCGGGCTGGCGGCCGTGGCAACTTATTTCGGCCCGGTGTTCACGCTGGTCCGCTGGGCCGGCGCTGCCTATCTCCTTTATATCGCCTATCGGTTCTGGACGGCCAAGCCCGGCTCCGAGCAGATGAAGCCCAAAAACGAGGCCGGCTGGAAGACCTTCTTTGCCGGCTTCTCCCTGACCATGGGCAATCCCAAGACCATCGTCTTCTATCTGGCCATTCTGCCGACGGTCATCCCGCTCAACCAGATGACTGTGCTCGCCTTTGCCGAGCTGTTCTTCATCGTGGTGGTTGTTCTGCTGGTGATCGGCTGCGGCTATGCCTGGCTGGCTTCTGCCGCGCGTCAACTGTTCCAGAGCCCGAAGGCGCTTGGCCGGCTAAACAAAACCGCAGCCGCGATGATGGCGGCAGCCGCCGGTCTCGTTGCCCTGCAACATTGACGCCCGCAGTGGGCGATCAGGGGATCAGAGGCCCGATAGAGCGGCCATGGTTGAATAGCCACCCACCGGACAGGCGCCGTTGGGATCGAGTGGCGCGGCACCCGGTGCGGTCTTGTTGAACACATAGCGGCGCTCGCACACGTCCCAGCTGGGCGGCTGACGGCTGGCGTCAAACAGGTCAGCACCGACCTTGAGGTCGCGCCAGAACCCGGCATGCGGGCTGCCCGCATGGAGCGCCAGATTGTCCTCGGTCATCCGGAACGGCAGCGCCTGCAGCTGGAAGGAGCGGTTGCCGCCCTTGAAGGTTTCGCGGGCCAGGGCATAGATCTCCTTGATGCCCTCGTCGGTCATGGCATAGCAGCCCACCGACAGGCAGTCGCCATGCACCATCAGATAGCTGCCCGTGCGGCCCCAGGCCTGGTCGAACTTGTTGGGAAAGCCGGTGTTGAAGGACAGATAATAGGACGACTTGGGGTTCAGCAGCGCCGGCGTGATGTCGTAGAAGCCTTCGGGCGACTGGTAGTCGCCCTCGCGCACTTTGGGGCCAAGAGCACCGGACCACTTGCAGATCGGATAGGTCTTGAGCAGCGCATAAGAACCAGTGTTGGTTCGTTTCCAGACTTCAAGCTCGGAACTCTGCTTATAGATGCGCACCATCATCGGCTCGGCCGGCGAACTGCCGATCTGCGCCATTCTTTGGAGGAGCGCTGGTGGCAGCGGCACATTGTGGCGGTTGTCCCCCGCAAAGGGCCCGCAGGCGGCCAGAAGCAGGGTCAGGGCCAAGACGGCCGCAGCACGAAAAATGTTGCCGAACATAAAGCGCATCCAAGATGATCACGGCAACGCTTAGCGCCGGTTGGTTACCGGATCGTAATTACCGGCGCCTGTTCTCGCAAAGGTGAAACGGCGGATCAGCGCGGCCGCTTTTCACCCGCCTCGATGCGGATGGGCAGCACGTTCTCCTCGGGCGGCAGCGGGCAAACCGCAAAATCGGTGTAAGCGCAGGGCGGGTTGATCGCCTTGTTGAAGTCGAGAACAATGCCGGTCTCGGTCACGTGCTCGCCGAACACGAAACGGCAGGCGCCATAGGTGCTGTCGCGCGATGTCAGATCCCGAAACACGAACTGCGGCGCCTCTGGTGTTCCATGGGTCGCCAGCAGTTCATAGGAGACCCCGTCACGGCTAAACACGGCCTTGTGGGTGGCTTCGACCTCGGTGGTGATCGACTT
>CAKTFF010000462.1 GCA_934553185.1 uncultured Devosia sp. | reverse complement strand
GCGCGGTGTCGGAGAGGTCCTGTCGCCCTTGCCCGACTTTCCCCACTGCCACCTGGTTCTGGTCAATCCCATGGTGCCGCTGGCCACCGCCGACGTGTTCCGGCGCCTCCGTGCCCACGACAACTACCCGCTGCCTGAACTGCCGTCGCCACTGACGCGCCCGGCCCAACTGGGTCTGTGGCTTGCCGAAACCCGCAACGACCTGCAGCCGCCCGCCGTCAAGCTCGTGCCGGTGATCGGCGACATCGTCGCCCATCTCGCCGAAGCGCAAGGCTGTATCCTGGCCCGTATGTCCGGCTCCGGCGCCACCGTCTTCGGGCTGTTCGGCTCAGCCGGGCAGGCCCATCAGGCCGCCCAGACTATGCGCGCCCTCAATCCCGACCACTGGGTCGCCGCCGCGCCGCTCATAGGTGCTTGAATCCGAGCTTTGTGCGACTAGCTCTCACCACAATTGTCTCGCACCAACTCAGCAAAAGTAGCCCCATGGTGAGCCTAAACGAACCATGAGGAGCGTGGCACAGTCGCCAGCGTTCAACAAATGCTAGAATGCGCGAATAACGCTCGATTCCACCACGTCGCTCAACAGTTCCCGCATAGGGGAGGGGGGCAGCACGTCGAGCGCCGCCTGCGCGCTCCGCGCATGGGCATGCGCCTGCTCCAAAGTCCGTGCCAGAGTGTTGTAGTGCTCCATGATGGCCACCACTTCCCCCACCTGCCAAGCGCTGGCTTCGCTATTGCCCAGCGCAGCCGTGATCGTTGCGCGTTCCTGCGCATTCGCCTCCGCCAGAGCCAGGATCACCGGCAGCGTCATCTTGCCTTCGCGCAGGTCGTCGCCGGTATTCTTGCCCAGCGTGCCCGATTGTCCGCCATAGTCGAGCACATCGTCCACCAGCTGGAAGGCGTTGCCCAGTTCAAGCCCGAACCGCGCCAGCGCTTCGCGCCCAGCCTGGTCCGCGCCACCGGACATTGCGCCCACTTCACATGCCGCTTCAAACAACACCGCGGTCTTGGCGCGGATCACTTCGGCGTAATCTTCGGCCGTGGTTGAAAGGTCGCCCGTCTTGGCAAGCTGGAACACTTCGCCTTCGGCCATCACCGCCGAGGCGGCTGACAGAACACCGAGCGCCGCGATGTCACCGGTTTCCACCATCATGGTGAAGGCTTGGCCCAGAAGAAAATCGCCAACCAGGATTGACGCCTTGTTGCCCCAGACCATGCGCGCCGCCGGTTTGCCGCGCCGCATGTCGCTCTCGTCCACCACGTCGTCGTGGAGCAAGGTGGCATTGTGCATGAATTCAACGGCTGCAGCGAAGTTGATCGCCGAGCCGCCCGCCGCGCCAAACAACTGGGCCGCGGCAACCGTCAACATCGGGCGAAGCCGCTTGCCGCCGCTCTCGATCAGGTAGCGCGCCAGTTCTGGCACCATCTCGACATGGGAATCGGCGCGGCTCAGGATCATCGCATTGACCTGTGCCATGTCGGCTTCTGTTGCCGCGAGCAGCCGCTCGATCGGGTTAGCCAGCGGCGCGTCTTTCATCTGCGTCAGAACCGACACTACTGTTTCCGTCCTCGTTTGCCGCAGGCGGCAAATCTGGTTGAGCCTGCGGCGCCCGGGCAATATGGTCGCGCCGAACGGCCTTTGGGGGTTCGATGTCCCTAGACCAGCATAAACGCTTTGTAAAACAACAAACAGCGACACGCGACCGGTTTTTAGGCGGCAGGCTGACTCTGTCGCAGCCCGGCAACGGATTTCGCGCCGGCCTCGACAGCGTCCTGTTGGGCGCAGCGGTGGGCCCGGATCGCACGGCGCTGCTCGACCTTGGCTCGGGCGTCGGCACGGCCGCCTTTGTGGCGCTCACCCACAATGGGACGCTTGCCGCCACTCTTGTTGATCTCAACGCCGAAATGATCGCCCTGGCACAACAAAACGCTTCCGAGAACGGTCTTGCCGCCCGAGTCACGGCCCTGGTCGCCGATGTCGCCGCCAGCGGCACGGTTCGACAGGCGGCCGGCATGGGCGAAAATAGCTATGACACGGTGATCGCCAATCCTCCCTTCTTCACACACGGCACGCTCTCCCCCCAAGCGGCACGAGCCGATGCGCGCCATATGGATGCCGACTTGCTCGATCGCTGGATCAAGGCGGCCGCCGGCGCTGCCGGGGCGGGAGGCGAAATCATCTTCATTTATCCCGCCGCAAGCCTTGCGCCCCTCCTTGCAGGCTTCACGCAACGCTTTGGCGCCGTGACCATCCTACCTTTGTCGCCGCGGCCCGGCGAAGCCGCCAGTCGTGTGTTGATCCGCGCCATCAAGGGCTCACGTGCCCCCTTAACCCTCCTGAGCACGCGCGCCCTGCATGAAGATACGGCACGAACCTTCTCGCCTCAGTTCGACGCGATCTTCCGCGGCGAGGATCGCCTGCGCTGGTAATCACCCGCCACGCGATCTAGAT
>CAKTFF010000461.1 GCA_934553185.1 uncultured Devosia sp. | reverse complement strand
CCGGTGCCGAGCGTCGCCACGACCAGCGCCTGGGTTTCGCCGCGGGTGAACAGCGCCGAACCATGGGTGCGGGGCAGGACGCCGACTTCGGACACGATGGGGCGGACGGTTTTGAGGTCGCGGCCATCGATGCGCAGGCCGGTATCGAGCACGTTCCAGCGAACGATCTTGGCCTGGAGGTTGTGGATCACTTCGCCAAGGGCTTCGGAGGACACCTCACCGGCTTCGATCTTGGCTGCAAAAGCTTCCTTGACCGCCTTCTTGGCAGCGTCGACCGCAGCGTAGCGATCTTCCTTCTTGGTGATCTTGTAGGCAGCGCGCAGGTCGGCTTCGGCAACCTGGAGCACATCGGCTTCAAGCGCCGAATAGTCGGGCGCGGAGAAGTCGCGGGGTTCCTTGGCGGCCAGTTCAGCCAGCTTGATGATGGCCTGGATCACCTTACGCGATTCGGCATGGCCGAACATCACGGCGCCGAGCATAACTTCTTCGCTCAGTTCCTTGGCTTCGGACTCAACCATCAGCACGGCATCTTCGGTGCCGGCCATGACGAGGTCGAGCTTGGATTCGGAACGACGGTCAACGGGAAGGTTGAGGACGTATTGCCCATCCACATAGCCGACGCGCGCCGCGCCGATCGGGCCCATAAAAGGAACGCCCGAAATGGTCAGGGCCGCGGAGGTCGCGACCATGGCCAGAATGTCGGGATTGTTTTCCATGTCGTGCTGGAGAACGGTGACGACCACCTGGGTCTCGTTCTTGTAGCCTTCGGGGAAAAGCGGGCGGATCGGACGGTCGATCAGGCGCGAGGTCAGCGTCTCGTTTTCGGTCGGACGGCCTTCGCGCTTGAAGTAGCCGCCCGGGATCTTGCCGGCGGCAAAGTATTTTTCCTGATAGTTGACGGTCAGGGGGAAGAAGTCCTGGCCCGGCTTGGCCGACTTGGCCGACACAACAGTGGCCAGCAGCACGGTTTCGCCCAGGGTGGCGAGCACGGCGCCATCAGCCTGGCGGGCCATCTTGCCCGTTTCCAGCGTCAGGGGCTGACCGCCCCAGTTGAGTTCGACCTTGTGGTGATCGAAATTGATCGTCGACATCTGTTTATCGTCTTTCCATTCTGCCGGCGGAGCGGGAACGCGGGGCGTAGCATGCCCGCGAACTCAGCCGGTGCGCCTGCACCCGGTACACGCACCCCATGTGCGGCCCGGGCTCAAAAAGAGGCGCGGTTTCGGTCTGGCAAAGCGCGAAACATGGGCAAGACAACAAGCAGCTCCCCGGTAAGATTCGGGAGGCCTCACGCGCAGGACCAGGTGGATGATCGTGCAAGGCGCGAGACGGGGAAGCGGCTGGCAATCCTGCCATGCTCCGGCAAAGCCGGTCTACGCTGATCGCCGACCGCCTGGGGCGGCGTGGCGAAAGGCAGATGCGGAGAACGGGCCCCCGCATCCGCGATTGGGTCGCGCGCCGTTAGCGGCGCAGGCCGAGCTTTTCGATCAGGGTCTTGTAGCGCGCTTCGTCGACCTTCTTGACATAGTCAAGCAGGCTACGGCGGGTCGAGACCAGCTTGAGCAGACCGCGGCGGGAATGGTTATCCTTGCTGTGGCCCTTGAAGTGCTCGGTAAGGTTGGCAATACGCTCGCTGAGGATCGCAACCTGGACTTCGGGGGACCCGGTGTCGTTTGGCTTGGTTGCGTATTCAGAGATGAGTTCGGTCTTGCGTTCGGCAGTGATCGACATCGGATGATCCTTGAGGGTTAGGAGGATTGGGTCGCCCCGGCCGGGATGTCGTCCAGGCGGGGCCATGAGCGTGCATAGCCTTTCGACCACGCAACTTTGGCTCCTATAGGGCAAAGCGCCCCGCAAGACTAGTTTTTATTGGGCGGCGACCCGCTCGACATCCGAGATAGGCACCAGCGAAGGATCGACCGCGGCAAGGGGAATGGCGAAGCGCCATTCGATGCCATAATCGTGCCAGATGCGCTCGACCGTGGCGCCCAGCGAGCGGCCCACCATGGATCGGAGAACCGTGGTGCCAAAGCCGGTTCGTTCGCTGGGCGCAAGCTTTTCGCTCAGCGTTTCGCGCCAGGCGAAATCGAGCGTTTCATTGCCGATGGTCCATTGCACCAGAACCGCGCCGGTATCGCCTGAAAAGGCGCCGTATTTTACTGCATTGGTGGCCAATTCGTGCAGGGCCATGCCGATGATCTGGGCCGACTGCATGTTGAGCCGGATCGCGGGCCCCTCGATGCGCACGCGTTCGCTTTCAAGCGGACTGAAGGCGGCGATCTGGTTTTCCACCAGCTCGCCCAGCGACACGCCGGCGCGGCCATGCGCCAGCAGGAGGTCGGTGGAGCGCGCCAGCCCCATGATCCGGCGCTCGAAACCCTGCACATAGGCGCCGACATCATCGGCTCCCTTGGCCGTCTGCTTGGCCATGGCGGCGATCACCGTCATCTGGTT
>CAKTFF010000460.1 GCA_934553185.1 uncultured Devosia sp. | reverse complement strand
GCGAAAACTCGGTGCACGGCTCGGACGCGCCCGAAACCGCTGCCGAAGAAATCAAGTATTTCTTCAAAGACGACGAATTGGTCGGCTGAGCTAACGCTCGTTCTACCCTCTCCCCTTGAGGGAGAGGGACGGTTCTGACGCGTTCAGCGGAAGAACCCGGGTGAGGGGTGCTGCGCTCGCCCATGTTAGTCGCCAGCAAGAACCCGCTCATCTGCCCCCTTGGGGCACCTTCTCCCACAAGGGGAGAAGGGTGTTGACTGCCAAACTTGTTTGAGGGGCCGCCCGCAGGGCGGCCTTTTCGCTTTAGCTGTGCTCGTGTTGAGCACCACCTTTGTCGCTCTTGCGACCCCGGCGCCAGTGATTGGCGGCGCCACATGAAAGCCCCCCATGTCCCTGCCTGAAACCATTCTTGCCCCGCTTGCCCGCGCCCTTGAGGCCAAAGGCTACGAAACCCTCACCCCCGTTCAGTCCGCCATCATCGAGCCGGAAGCGGCAGGCCGTGATCTGCTTGTGTCGGCCCAGACCGGCTCGGGCAAAACCGTTGCCTTTGGCATGGCCATCGCCCCCACGCTGTTGGGGGAAGGGGAGCGCTTCGACACGCTCGGCGCGCCCCTGGCGCTGGTGATTGCGCCGACGCGCGAACTGGCGCTCCAGGTGCAGCGCGAACTCGACTGGCTCTACAGCAAAGCGGGCGCCAAGACGGCATCCTGCGTCGGCGGCATGGATGCGCGCGCTGAGCGCCGCGCCCTTGAACGCGGCGCCCATATCGTGGTCGGTACCCCCGGCCGCCTGCGCGACCATATCACGCGCGGTGCACTCGACATGTCAGCGCTACGCGCCGTGGTGCTCGACGAAGCCGACGAAATGCTCGACCTCGGCTTCCGCGAAGACCTCGAATTCATTCTGGACGCTGCGCCCGAAGATCGTCGGACGCTGCTGTTCTCCGCCACGGTGCCCAAGCCCATCGCGCAACTTGCCAAGACCTTCCAGCGCGATGCCCTGCGCGTCGCGGCGACCAGCGCCAGCGAGCAGCATGCCGATATCGATTATAAGCTGATGCTGGTGCCTGCGGCAGAGCGCGAAAACGCCATCATCAACACGCTGCTCTATTTCGACTCGGTCAACACCATCGTCTTTGCCTCCACCCGCGAGGGCGTGAAGCACTTGTCGGCCCGCCTCCACAATCGTGGCTTTGATGTCGTCACCTTGTCGGGCGAACTGTCGCAAGCTGAACGCACCAATGCGCTGCAGGCCATGCGCGATGGCCGCGCGCATATCTGCGTCGCCACCGACGTTGCTGCCCGCGGCATCGACCTGCCCAATCTCGACCTCGTCATCCATGCCGATCTGCCTACCAATCCCGATACGCTGCTGCATCGATCTGGCCGAACCGGCCGGGCAGGGCGCAAGGGCACCTGCGTCATCATTGCGCCCATGCATCGCCGTGCGGTCGCCCAGCGCGTGCTCAAGACGGCCAAGCTCGACGTCTCGATGATGGCGCCGCCATCGGCCGAAGCGATCGAGACGCGCTATCGCGAAAGCATTCTGTCGAGCGACATGCTGACCCGGCCAGTTGAGGACGGGGAAGCCGACTTCGTGCGGCAACTGATGGAACGCCACTCGGCCGAGGCGATTGCTGCCGCTTATTTGCGCCAGCAACTGGCCGCCCGCCCAGCGCCGGAAGATGTGTCCGATGCGCCGGTTTTCGACAAGCCCGGCGACAAGGACCCGCGCACCCGCGAAAGGTTTGAAGGCGGCACCTGGTTCAAGGTGTCGGTGGGACGTAAGCACAAGGCCGAGCCGCGCTGGCTCCTGCCCATGTTGTGCAAGGCCGGCAATGTCACCAAGACCGCCATCGGCTCGATCCGCATCTTTGACACCGAATCGATCTTCGAAGTCGCCGCGGGCAAGGCCGATGCTTTTGCCCAGAGCGTAGAAAAGAACGGCTCGGGCGAACGGGGCGTCACCATTTCGCCGGTGGACGGCCCCGGCGAGCGCCGCAGCGGTCCACCGCCATCGCAGCGCCGCCCGCCTGGACCCATCGAGCGCTACGACCCCAATGCGCCCCGGCCAGAACGCGCCGACCGCAAGCAGCGCTATGGCTCGGCGGCGCTGAGCCCCGATGATCTGGAAACGCCACCTGCCACGGGCTGGAATCCGGCTGAGGCTAATAAGCCGGCTTCGGAAAAGCCCCGCGCGCCCAAGAGCAAGGCGCCGCCAAGCAAGGACAAGGGCAAGCCTAAATGGGCCGACAAGACCGAAGGCTCTAAGCCGCCCAAGAAAGGCAAGCCTGCAAGCAAGGACCACAAGCCCAAGCGCAAGCCGCAGGTTTAATTATGTACAAGTGAGACCTCGTGATGCACTTATGAAACCACGAGGTTGGCGCCTACGGACCGCTCCATGTCACTCCCCACCATTTTTTCCTTTTGGCATGGGCCGCTGAGCTGGCTTGAGCGGCTCTCCATCCGCTCGTT
>CAKTFF010000459.1 GCA_934553185.1 uncultured Devosia sp. | reverse complement strand
AGCGTGGGATAGACAGCCCTGGCATGGGAGTCTCCCATCAGCACGCCAAGCGCCTTGCCGGAACTTGCCTCCATGCATTCAACGGCGGCATCAGGGACGGAGAGATCGCAGTCGCCAGGTTGCCGTCGCTGGTCTTCGACTGGCCTCATGCTGCGAGGAATCGCCAAATCGATGAAGGCAGCAACCGGGCTCGCCAGGAGAAAGCCAGCCAGTGCGACGTGAGCGCAAGCAAAAAGTCCCACTATGGCCGGCTTCCATTGCAGTGAGGTGCTCTGTCGCTTCCTCCACGCCAGAACGGGGCGCTCGATCCACAGGTGCGTGTGGACCGCCAGGAACAAGGCGGCGACGCCCATCGCGAGGTCAAACTGTAGGTTGGCATCCCCGAAGTGGAAGATCCGCCCAAAAGTGAGCAGCGGCCAATGCCATAGATACCAGGCATAGGAAACCAGGCCGATTGCGACCATCGGTTTCGCGGCTAGCGCCCTGCTGAAGAAGCCTTGCGGGTGAACTGAGCCGCCAAGGATCACCAATACGGAACCTGCCACCGGCAGCGCAGCCCAGAAGGAGGGGAAGGTATCTGAACTGATGTTGGCGAGAGAATACCCGATGAGGGCAAGCCCAGCGAAAGTAACGATTGACAGCACCGGTCTTGGCAGCCTCGACAGGAAAGGCGCCATGTATGCAATCGCACCGCCGGCAATAAACTCCCAGGCCCTCAGGGGCATGACGAAGAAGGCATAGTTCTTCTCGTCACCGCCTTGCGTCAGCCAGATGCACGCAGCCAACGAAGCGACAAACATCGCCACGACGATGCAACGGATCAAAACCGCTGACACGGCTGATCGGAGCCGAAACGCCAAGGTCGCCAGAGCCGCGATGACCAGAGGAGCTACAATATAGAACTGCTCCTCGACCGCTAGCGACCAGAGGTGCAGAAGGGGCTTTGTCTCTGCTGCTGCGTCGAAATATCCTTGCTGTTCAACGAAGTAGTGGTTCACCACCATCCCTGCCGACCACAGCACCTGCCATCCGAAATCTTGGAACTCCGAGGGCAGCACGAGAACGAAAGGTGCTACGGCAGCGCTTGTGATGATCACCAGCAAGTAGGGCGGCAAGATCCTTAATGCCCGCCTTGCCCAGAAGTCCGCAAATGAGAAGGTGCCCTTCGTCATTCCGGCGACGATCTGATTGATGATCAGGTAGCCGCTGATGACGAAGAACACGTCCACTCCGACGAAGCCGCCGGGGATATAAGGTAGTCCGACGTGGTAGGCGACGACCGATAGGACCGCGACTGCACGAAGCCCGTCGATGTCGGGCCGGTAAGAAAGCGCATTTTGCATAGCGCGCTCATGCCATGCGACAGCGCGGTTCTGCAACGCGAAAGCCGCCAGCTCTAACCGGCGGACTTTTTTATCCACATTACAGGTGTCCCAACATGATGCTCGGTCTGTCAGGGCTAAGCTTGCGCTCCCCCTATACTAAGCTCGTCGGGAACCCTATCGCCCTCCTTGCAATCTGAAAACGCGCAAAGAATCGGGCTAGCGCTGCCCGACCTCTTGTCCGAGGCCGCTAGCCGACAGTACCAGACTTCTCAATGACTGAGACGAAGCTCGGACAGGCTGTTGGCGATTGCCGCGAATACGGTGCTCAATTCCTGCCCGGTGCCCGCGACATAGGCCTTGCCCGAATCCGACGCGCAGTTCGCCATCATTTCCTGCGCCACCGGCTTGTCGTCGATCGCCAGCCCCACGGTGTAAACCGTAACGCCCGCATCCTTGATGGCTTGGCAAAGCTGCCTTGTTTGGTCGTAAGACGAGCCGTTGCTGCCATTTTCGCCGTACATGCTCTGCGTGGCGCCGCTGCCGGTGGTTGAGTTCTGGGCGATAACGCCGTTCCGGTAGACCGAATTATATTCGCCGTCCGTCATGATCACCACCACCTTGGCCACCGGACGCACGGTGTCATCAGCTGCGGGGCGGCTGGCCGTGGGCCAGGGGCCGTGGAAGGTCGCCGAGAGGAGATACCAGGCCCAAGCGACGCCGATCTGCCCGCCCGTCGATCCACTGGCTGCCAAGGTATTGGCCAGACCGTGGAGAGTCAATTTGTTGAGGTTTGTCGTGACGTTCTGCCCCTTTGTGCTGGTCAGCGGCAGGATCGTGGTGGAAAGGCACGGGTTCGCCGCCGCGGGATAGTTTCGTCCCACGCGCGTAGTCAGGTATGAGGCGTCCGTGAAGGTGTTGACGTCCCGTTCGGTCACACAGGTGCTGACGGCGTGGCGGCGCCGGGACGTGTGAGCGGCGTTTCTTCCATACCAATAGATATTGCTCTGCGGATTGTTGAACAGAAATTGCGCACATCCCGCCGATACGCAGGAGACAGTGCCACCCGAGGTGTAGGTGCCATAATCCTTGCCATTGGTCTTGGCGGTACCGGGTAGCACGAAGGTGTTCGTGGTAATCGGCGCGCCCACCT
>CAKTFF010000458.1 GCA_934553185.1 uncultured Devosia sp. | reverse complement strand
GGCAGGATCACCGACATGCCGAAGGGATTGGACCATTCCCAGATCGACCAGCGCATGCCGCGTGCCTCCGCCTCGAGGCGCACCGCCTCGATATAGCGCAGCCGGTCGGTGTTGAAGGCGCCCATCTTGCCGTCGCTGGGCATCAGAATGGCGCCGAACTCGCCCATGAACAGGCGGCTGGTTTCGATGCCATGGCTATCGGCCCAGGCCGTTACCGCATCGAAGCGCGCCTCGAGCTGCGGCATGCCCCAGTTTTTGGCAAAGTAATCGGAAATGCTGCTGCGCATGCCGGCCAGCGCTGTGTCCTGTTCTCCTGGCGCAACGCCCGCTTCGGTCATGCGGGCGCGCAGGTGGTCGAGCACGGCCTGTTCGGTGCCCGTATCAGCCGGCCAGGGCAGGCCGGACAGGAAACCGTTTTCGGTTTCGGCACGCTGGTGCGTGAAGTCGTGCGGTTCATACATGTGGAAGGAGTAAAGGAGGTTGGGATCATCAAACTGCGGATCGAGGTCGGTCAGCCCCGCAACGCTGCCGCCGCAGGCGCCGGTCGCAACGATGGTCAGGTCTGCTGAAGCGGCGCGAATGGCCTCGACGCTCCGTGTCATGATCTGCTGCCAGTCCTCCGTGCCGCTTTCGTCACAGGGATAATAGGCCGGCTCGTTGTATGGCTCGAGCGCCACCTTGTCGGTGCCGATGGCAGCCAGCCGCGTGGCCACGGGCCCAAGCATGGCCAGATATTGCGTCACACCCGCGCTGCCGGCGCCGCCCTGGACCATGTCCATGCCATATTGGGGCACCTGGCTGACGCCATGGAGGTCAAGCACGACATGCAGGCCCGCATCATTGATGCGCGTGATGGCAGCGGCGATGATGTCGAGCGCCTCCGCTTGCTTGGCGCCTTGGGTGGAAGCCAGCGGACCCGGATCGACGCTGAGACGAACGAAATCGAAGCCCAGCCCGGCAATGGTTTGAAACACGTCGCCTTCCGGCCAGTCGGCGAGCGGCCGATAACCGCCCAGCCATTGGTCTTCCCCGATATAGGGCGGCCACTTGTAGCTGCGGTCCTCGTTGACCGGCGACCAGTTGAGCCATTCATGCACCGAAACGCCGCGCTTGAGCGGCAGCGGGTCGGCCTGCACGGCAGATGCAGCCAGAACCAGCGCTAAGGCGGCCAAAGGCAGTTTCGTCAACTCTGTCATAGCATTTGCCAATCTAAACTGGGGCGCATGAAGTTGGGGCAAGTATGGAGCCCCCATCTGTTAAGAACCTATATCAGTGTGGGTCCCGGAGAGCTTCTATGCGCTTGGCTTGGTATATAAATCGCCTCCGCAGCATGAGCCTGCCCGAGGTGGTTCACCGGCTGGGCGAGCAAAGCAAGCGTGCGCTGTCGCGCCGGGACAAGGGCGGCTGGGCGCGCTTCGACCGCCATCCCCTCCTGCCGATTTTCCCCCGATTGGTTGAACAGCTCGGTGCGGCAACGCCCGAGCTCAAGGCGGCCTTGTCTTCAGCTGCCCGTTCAACCCTCGGGGGTTATTTCTCGGCTCTGGGCCGCCAATGGCCGCAGCGGGACGCAACATCCCTCTTCCCCCCGACGCTTTGGCAGCTTGATCCCGTCACCGGCCAGCTCTGGCCGGGCGCCGAACGCTATACGTTCGATATCGATTTCCGCCATGACGGTACACGCGGCGACATCAAATATGTCTGGGAGATCAACCGCGATCGGGAGCTGGCACGACGCCAATCCGCCCTGGACCGGCGTGGCCTGGGCCTCGGGCATCGAGGTGGCCTTGCGCGCCATTAGCCTCCTTCTCGTGCGCGACATGCTCGGCACGCGCCTGTCGCCTGAAACTCACCGCCTCATCGGCCAAATCCTCCAAGCCTCTCTTCATTGGCTGGAACGTTTCCCATCGCGCTTCTCCTCGGCCAACAATCACCTCATCGCCGAACTTGCAGGCGAATATCTGATTGGTCTGGCTTTGGGTCAGTCGGTTGACAAGCCGCGTGCCGCGCTGATCCGCGAATGCGCCTTGCAGATCTTGCCCGACGGCATGCCGGCTGAGCAAAGCCCGAGCTATGGAGCCTTCTCGGCTGAAATGCTGCTTCTTTGTGCCCTGGCGGGCCAGGAGGCGGGCACCCCGTTTCCCGACAGCTATCTCCACCGCCTCGGCGCCTTTGCCGAGTGGACGCGGTGGATTATCCCCGACCTTGCCCGCTTCGGCGATGATGACGAGGGCCGCGCCATGACGCTGGGGGAGGAGCCTGATTACCTTTGTTCCGTTTCCGCAGCGATCAGTGCTTTCACCGGCCGGGCCGGACTGCCGACACCCGAAGGCGATCTGCGCGCACTGCTGTTTGGCCAATCCACCACCGCAGCCGATCCGGTCGAGGGTCTGCGCAGCTTTCCCGATGGCGGGTTGTCGCTCTGGCATGGACAGATGGGCGGTCGCACGATTGCCTTCAGCCTCGACCATGGCCCGCTC
>CAKTFF010000457.1 GCA_934553185.1 uncultured Devosia sp. | reverse complement strand
GTGCATCGGTCAGGATCAGCAATTCCATCAGATTGTCGTTGGCTGGAAAGCTGGTGGACTGAAGAATGAAAGCATCCTCGCCGCGCACATTCTCATGCACTTCGACATAGACTTCCTTGTCGGCGAAGCGCTTGACGGTGCAATCGGTGAGGGGCAGCTCGAGATAGCGAGCAATGGCCTGGGCGAGAGCCCGGTTGGAGTTGCCGGTCACCAGCTTCATAGGTCGCGATCCTGTCTCAACCGGCTTCCAGGGAGAGGAGCCATCCAGTTTCGCGGCACCTTTAGCGGCTGGGTTGCAGGGGTGCAACGCCGCATTGGGTGGATGCTGAAAGAATTATGCTATGTTAGTGCAATGGCAGCGATCTGCCGCCCGGTTGTGCCGTTTGCATGCGTGGCAAAGCGGTGGGAAAAATAATGATCCGGATTGGCATAGGTGCAATTGCCGACCTGATCGACCTGAGCAACGCCGGCCGCGTGGAGTTGGTCCACAACAAAGCGGGGCAGGTCAAAATGCTCGCGCTTACCCTCAGGCACAGTGAAGTAATCGGCTCCGCTAGGATGACGGGCGAGGAAGTCCGCCATAAATTGCGATCCCACTTCATAATGGAAGGCAGAGATGGTTGGCCCGATCGCTGCCACGATCCGTTCGCGTGTCGCGCCCAGAGCGACCATGGCATCCACGGTATTGCTCATGATGCCATCCACTGCGCCTCGCCATCCGGCATGGGCCGCTCCAATCACACCGGCTTCAGGGTCGGCAAGGAGGATCGGCGTGCAGTCGGCCGTCATGATGCCCAGGAGAAGTCTGCGCCGGTTCGTGACCATCGCGTCGGCTTCAGGTCGCATGCCCTCAAGCGGTCCGGTGACGGTAACGACCTTGTTGGAATGAATTTGGCGCAACAGCACCAAATGCTGCAGCTCAAAACCTAGTGCGGCTGCCACCATGCGCCGATTGTCCTCGACTAAACCGGGATCGTCGCCGGTCGATTCCGACACGTTGAGGCTGGCATAGGGCTCGCTCGACAAGCCGCCCTCGCGGCCGAAAAAGGCGTGGGCGAGGTCTGGATAGGCAATCAGGGCGGGGCTTTGTTCGTGGGCGACGTTCATGCGGAAAATCCTGGTGGCTGTAGACCGGGACTGTGGGCGCAGAACACCTTGAACAGCGTTCCCATTTGATCGGCTTCCACAAGCCGGGCCCGAGCCGCTTCAACTTCGCTGGCCAAGCCGGGATTAGCAGCGCTGAGTGCCCGTGACCGCTCGTTGATGCCGAGCTGACGCAGAAATGCGCCTTGATCGGCGAGCTTTTGCACAGCTAGACCTGCCCTGCGGGCCACACTGCCCAGCGCCTCGAAATCCACATGCGCAGACAGATCGGTTTCCCCCGGTGCGTCCAGCACGTCGGCATAGCGATGGGCGCGGACACCCTGAAGCGTCTCCCCAGTCTGGGTGCGGCCGTAGCCATAATCCACAGTCAGGAACGCCCCGCCTTTGCTGCCGATGAGAGCGGCCAAACGCGACATCACTTCCCCGCTCGCCAGACCGACTTCAAACACGCTGTCCTCTTCAGCGTCAGCCACCGAAGCCGGCATGGCGCTGGGTGGAATGGGTGTGGGGGAAAGACCGAAAACACGTTTGTCGTTGTCGAGGCCAACCATGCGCTCGTGCCAGCCATCGGCTTTGCGCACGAACTGCCGAATAGGGAGGGCGTCGAAGAACTCGTTGGAAACGACAAGAAGGGGGCCATCGCCCACCTTGTCGAAATCGCTGATCCATTGCGGCTCATAGGCTTCCAGCCGCGCATTCTGCTCGGCGATAAGAGCCGGATTGGTTTCAAAGAGGCGCAGTTCCAATCCGTCCCGCAGCCCTTCGGCACGGCAGGCGACCCGCAGAATGTCAGCCATCAGAGTGCCGCGTCCGGGTCCCAGTTCCAAGAGGGTGAACTGCCTCGGACTTCCCATCTGCTGCCAAAGATTGACGACGAAGAAGCCGATCAGCTCCCCGAACATCTGGCTGATCTCGGGCGCGGTAACGAAATCCCCTTGGGCACCGAGCGGATCGCTGACGCGGTAATAGCCCTTGGAAGGATGGGTCAGGCAAAGTCCCATATAGGTCGCTACCGACATAGGGCCATTTGCCCGGATCTGCATGTCGATGAGATCAGAGAGAGATGGCGATTGGCTGGCGTCGACACTCATGATGTCACGCTCCGCCGGGTGGCGCTCTCCTTGCGCCTAAGCGCATAGCCGGCGAGCCCAATACCAATCACCAGCATGGGAAGGCTGAGCACCATGCCCATGGTCAGCCAGCCGCCATAAAGGTAGCCGATCTGTGCGTCGGGGAGGCGGACGAACTCCACCGCGATGCGCGAAAGCGAATAGCCGATGGCAAAGATGCCGGCCACCAGTCCCGGCTTGCGCAGCCCATAGAGAACATGCGTGACGAAACGGATGACGAGAAAAAGGATCAGCCCTTCCAGTGC
>CAKTFF010000456.1 GCA_934553185.1 uncultured Devosia sp. | reverse complement strand
AGCTTTGGCGACAAGCCGCGCGGGCCGCGTCGTGAAGACGGCGATCGTCCGCGTGGGCCGCGTCCTGAAGGCGGGCGTCCGCCGCAGGGTCGTGAATTCACCGGCACGCCACGCGGTCCACGCCGCGGGGACGCCAGCGCCGGCGAGCGCCCTGCCTTTATCCCGCGTCTGCGGCCCGAAAGCGAGCGTGGTGAAGGCGCAGCTTTCAAGGGTGAAGCCAAGCGCCCGGGCCGCAACTTCGCCGACAAGCCGGCACGTTTCAGGGGTGACGGCGATCGTGCCAGCCCTGGAGGTCGCCCGGGCGGCGCCCCACGCGGCGATCGCGGTGCACCAACAGGTCGCCCCGGTGGCGCGCCACGCGGCGATCGTCCGCAGCGCCCGGGCCGGGACGAGTTCGGCTCGGAAAGCAAGACTTATGGCAAGCCGCGCATGCGCGCCGATGGCAAGCCCATGCCCAAGCGCGGCGGCGCGGCCCCCGATCGCGGCGGCCGTCCAGGCGGCTTTGGCGGCAAGCCGGGTGGCGGCGGGCGCCCCCCTGGTGGTGGACGGCCAAGTGGCGGTGCGCGACCTTCGGGTGGGGCAGGGCGTCCAGGCGGCGCTCGCCGACCCAAACCTTAGTAGTAAACCTCATGGTGAGCCTGTCGAACCATGAGGTCGTGTCCAGATAGTGCCACGACCTCGCCCTTCGACAAGCTCAGGGTGAGGTCTGTTGATGGTCTTCGGCGAGGAGAACCCCATGCGCATCATCGCCGGAAAGTTTCGGGGCAAGCAGCTGTTGTCGCCCTCCGACGACTCCATCCGCCCGACGGCCGACCGGGTCCGTGAATCGGTGTTCAACATCCTGGCTTCCCGCCTAGGGCCGGTTTTTGCCGATGTCCGCGTGCTTGATCTTTTTGCCGGCACCGGCGCGCTGGGGCTGGAAGCCCTGTCGCGCGGCGCCAGCCATGTCACCTTCGTTGATACCGGCGCGGAGGCGCGCGGGCTGATCCGCGACCATATCGAGGCGTTCGGCGCCGGTGGCGTGACCAAGCTGTTGCGCCGCGATGCAACGGACCTCGGCGTGCCGGGCACGTTTGGCCAGTTCAACCTGGTGTTTCTCGACCCGCCCTATGGCAAGGGTCTGGGCGAACAGGCGCTGGCGGGGATTGCCGCCGGTGGCTGGCTGGCGCCCGACGCTCTTGTGGTGCTGGAAGAAAGCGCCGAGGTGGAAATCGACCTGCCGGAAGGCTTTGAACTGCTCGACCGGCGCGACTATGGTGCTGCTGCGGTTTATTTTCTCAGCTTCGGCAGCGCCAACTAGCCCCAAAGCATGAACCTTTGCCCTGTTGTGCTGTTTACCGCCAGAGGTGGAGGAAACAGCATGCAGGAACAGCCCAGAACCGGCGGGTGCCTCTGCGGCGCCGTGCGCTACGAGGTTTCCGGCGAGCCCTATAAGGCCGGCATCTGTCATTGCCGCGATTGCAAGAAGGTGACGGGCACCTCTTTTCTCGCCTATGCCGACTGGCGCCCGCAGCAATTCTCTTTTAGCGGCGCGGTCGAGACCTATGACGGACGCTCCTTCTGCCCGCGCTGTGGCGCACGCGTCTTCAGCCGCAGCGACACGCAGGTCGAGATTTATCTGGGCTCGCTGGACGAGACCCCTACGGACATTGGGCCGCAGATGGAAATTTGGACTATTCGCCGCGAGCATTGGCTTAGGGCATTGCCCCTGCCGCAGCATGAGCGCGACCCGGCCTAGGCCGCCTCGGCACAATCGCTGCAGCGGCCACGAATTTCCATCGTGGTCTGCTTGACGGCAAAACCTTTGGCCGAGGCCCATCCGCCGAGCCGCTCTTCGATCACGGCGTCGGCGAACTCATCGACCTTGCCGCACCCTTCGCAGATGGCAAAGGCGATCAGCCCCTTGCGATGGCAATGGCTATCGGCACAGGCCACAAAGGCATTGAGCGACTCCAGGCGATGGGCAAGGCCACGCTCCACCAGCTTGTCGAGCGCCCGGTAGATCTGCAGCGGCGCCCGCAATCCGTCCGCCCGCAGCCGGTCGAGAATGTCATAGGCACTGAGCGGGGCAGGGGAATGGTTGAGTGCGCCCAGCACCAGGCCCTGGTTGCGCGTCAGGTCAGGCGGGATGTCATGACTATGCGCCATTGGTTTCTCTCCTGCCAAACAGCCGCCCGACAGGCACGGCGAGCGATAGGAGGAATATGAGCAAAGCCCCGACCACAATCGAGGGGCCCGAAGCAGTATCCCAGGTTCGTGATCCAAAAAGCCCGCCGGTTACTGCCAGTGCCCCCAGGATCGCCGCGACCGCCGCCATGATCTCGGGCGTTGGGCTCAGCCGCCGGGCGGTGGCCGCCGGGATGATCAAGAGCGAGGTGATCAGCAGCACGCCCACCAGCTTCATGGCGATGGCGATCACCGACGCCATCAGGATCATCAGCACCAGCCGGCTCGCTTCGGGCCGCAGACCCTCCGCTTCGGCCAGTTCCGCGC
>CAKTFF010000455.1 GCA_934553185.1 uncultured Devosia sp. | reverse complement strand
GCCCACGACATCCTCGACAATGGCGGCGCGCTCATCACCGAAATGCCGCTCGGCTGGGAGCCGCGTGCCCGCGACTTCCCCCGCCGCAACCGGCTGGTGTCCGGGCTTTCGCTCGGCATTGTCGTCGTGGAAGCCGCCAAGCGCTCGGGCTCGCTGATCACCGCCCGGCTGGCGCTCGAACACAACCGCGACGTCTTCGCGGTGCCCGGCTCGCCGCTCGACCCGCGCGCGGAAGGGGGCAATGCACTGATCCAGCAAGGCGCAAAGCTTGTCACCTGCGCTGAGGACATCATCGAGACCTTGGGCAGCGCCGACCCGAGCCGCAGCGCCCTGTTTGACCGCGATTGGGAGCCAGACCTTCTTCCCGAAGCGCCACCACCGAGCGAAGACGACCGCTCGCGGCTCATCTTCGCCCTCAGCGCTACGCCGATCGAGGTGGACGAACTCGTCCGCTAATCGGGCCTCTCCGCCTCCGCCATGCAGATGCTGCTGCTCGAACTCGATCTGGCCGGCGAGATCGAATGGTCCAGCGGACAACTGGTGGCAAGGAAGTATTAGCGGGACTTAGACCGGCGCAAGCGGTCAAAGGCCCTCGGGTCAAGCCCGAGGGAAGCGCCGGTGGGTCGCCTCGCTGTTGCACTCATGTCCGGGTCGCAGAACATAACCAGCCCCCATTCTCTCAACAGACCTCATGGTGAGCCTGTCGAACCACGAGGTCGTGCCACAGCCCTAACCGCATCCTAGCGCCCACCCTCGATCTTGCGGTGCCGCTGATTGATTCCACCCTCACCATAGGGATAATCCGCCATTTCCGGCTTGCTCACTTCACTCAACCGCGCGATCTCTTCCCCGCTCAGCTCCAGCGTGGCCGCGCCGAGATTGTCTTCCAGTTGCTCCACCGTGCGTGCCCCCAGAATCACCGACGTGACCGCAGGCTGCGCCGCGAGCCAGGCCAGCGAGACCTGCGACATGGTGGCGTCGCGTGCCTGGGCGATGTCCTCCACGGCGCCGATCACCTCCCAGGTCACCGCATTGCTGTTGCGCTTGTCATAGGCTTCCATCCCGCGCTTGGGGTTCTCGCCAAGGCGGGTCGCGCCTTCGGGCATCTGGTCGCGCTTGTATTTGCCGCTGAGCCAACCGCCACCCAGCGGCGACCAGGGCAAGAGCCCAATGCCGGCATCGAGCGCCGCCGGCACGATCTCGTGCTCGATGTCGCGGACCAAGAGGTTATATTGCGGCTGCAGCGTCACCGGCGGCTGATAGCCCTGCGCCTTAGCGATCCACACGGCCTTGGTCAGCTGCCAGCCCAAGAAATTGCTGAAGCCGTAATAGCCGATCTTGCCGCTGCTGATCGCGTCATCAAGGAAGCGCAGCGTTTCATCGAGCGGCGTCAGCGCGTCGAAACCGTGCATCTGGTAAAGGTCGATATGTTCGACTTGGAGGCGCTGGAGCGATGCATCGAGCGCCTCGCGCAGGTTCTTGCGCGACAGGCCCAGGTGGTTGGGGCCATTGCCCATGGGAAAGCGGCCCTTGGTGGTGATCACCAGGTCGCGCAACTGCTTGGTCTTGAGCCAGCGGCCGACGATCTCCTCGGACACCCCCGCGCTATAAACATTGGCGGTGTCCAGGAAATTGCCGCCGGCTTCCACATAGGTGTTCATCAGCTGGTTTGACGTGGCTTCGTCCGATTCTGCGCCAAAGGTCATGGTGCCGAGGCAGTAGGCCGACACGACAGTGCCGCTGTTGCCGAGCTTGCGATAGTGCATGGATGTTTCCTCCGAGGTGCTAGGGCAACGCTGCCCGAGGCAAACTGATCCCCCGCTAACCCGCAGTAGACTTCAGCCCGCCAAAATTCCTCTCTCTTTGAGAGAGCACAGAAGCGGCGCGTTTCCCCACATTGACACCGCTCCCCGGCTTCACCATGTTGCGCGCCTTCTCACCAAGCGTTGCGGAACGGGTTTATTCATGAAGGTCGTGGTCGTTGAAAGTCCGGCTAAAGCCAAGACAATCAACAAATATTTGGGTTCGGGCTATGAAGTCCTGGCCTCCTTTGGCCACGTCCGCGACCTGCCGGCCAAGGACGGCTCCGTGCGTCCCGACGAGGATTTCGCCATGTCTTGGGAGGTCGATACCGCCTCCCGCAAGCGCCTTGGCGACATTGCTTCGGCCCTCAAGGGCGCCGATGGCCTGATCCTCGCCACCGACCCCGATCGCGAAGGCGAAGCCATTTCCTGGCACGTGCTCGACGTGCTGCGCCAGAAGAAGGCGCTCAAAAAAGACACGCCGGTGCAGCGCGTGGTGTTCAACGCCATCACCAAGGATGCCGTGACCGCCGCCATGGCCAAGCCCCGCGACATCGACATGCCGCTGGTCGACGCCTATCTGGCCCGCCGCGCCCTCGATTACCTGGTGGGCTTCACCCTCTCGCCCATCCTGTGGCGCAAGCTGCCCGGCTCGCGTTCGGCCGGTCGCGTGCAGTCGGTTGCTTTGCGGCTCGTGTC
>CAKTFF010000454.1 GCA_934553185.1 uncultured Devosia sp. | reverse complement strand
CGCCGGCGCGCTCGCACACGGCCGGGTCCGACACATAGATGTTGTCATAAACCTCTTCGGCCATGGCCGAGGCGACCGAAAACAGGCTGATCGCGGCAAGGAAAACGATTTTCACGCGGGTTGCTCCACGGGGAGAGGCATCTCGAAGAAGGCCGACCATTGGCTGTCCGGATAATCAAGAAACGGTGCGCGCGTGGTGAACCCGGCTCTGGTATAGAGCCGATGCGCCTCGGCCATGCCGTCACCGGTTCCGGTTTCCAGCATCAGCATCGGAAGCTGTTTTTCGCGGGCGAGCGCCACGATGGCGGCAAGCAGCGCCGAGCCCACGCGCTGGCCACGCACCGCAGGCTCGGTGAACATGCGCTTGACTTCGCCCAGCTCAGCGGAATGAACCTTGAGCGCGCCCATGCCGACCGCCCTGCCCGCCTCGTTGCGCGCCACAAACACGGTCGTATGACTGCCGGCCATCTGCTCAACCGTCATCTTGAACTGGTACTCAAGCGGCGACAGCGGGATGAGATGGGCATTGAGCTGTTCCACCAGACGGCGGACCTCGTCCTGCAGCGGCGTTTCGATGGCGACCGTAACCGCCATCTACTCGACCACCTTGGGCACCATAAAGAAATTGTCCTCGGTCAGCGGTGCATTGCCGACTATTTTCTCGGCGTAACCGCCGTCGCTGATCACATCATCACGGCGGCGCAGCGTCATTGGCGTAACCGAAGTCATCGCCTCAACGCCGTCCACATTCACTTCGCCCAACTGTTCCACAAAGCCCAGAATGGCATTGAGCTCGCTCTGGTAGCCGGCAACCTCGTCCTCTTCGATGCGAATGCGCGCCAGGCGCCCGATGCGCTTCACGGTTGCAGCGTCGACGGACATGAGGAAACTCCAGAACAGAACGGCTCGTACCGCGCCGTTCTAGCAATGGCTTGGGCAAAAAGACAATGGAAATGGCAGCTCAGACTTCAACGGCCAGACCCGGCTGAAGCGCCACGAGCCCGGTGCCATCAAGCTTTCCCCCAAGCTGGGCCATGGCGTGGTCGATCGCCTCGTCGTCTCCCGCCAAAGCCAAAAGCCTGGGCGCCCGCTGCGCCAAGACCCCATCGCCCCGCGCGGCCATCTGCTCCCCATCACCAAACAGCACCACCACCGCGCCATCCGCCCATCGCCCAAGCTTGGGCACATCCCCGGCAGCGAGCAGCAACGGCACCTCGCCCATACCATCCACCAGCACCAGGTCATTCCCAAGCGACCAGAGCTCCAAACCCGGCGCTTGCCCATCATCATCGAGCACCCGCGGCACCGGCCGCAGCTTCCACCGCTCGCCATCAGCCTGGGGCAGCTCCGCGCCCGAGCTTTGCACCACCCGATCAGCCCCCGACGTGAGCTCGGCCCAGCTGATCCCCCCTAGCGCGCCCTCCGGCTCCACCACCAGAATCATCCCCCCCAGATGCACCCGCATCGTTTTGCCGCCAAACCAGGTGAGTTTCACTTGCCGCTTTCCCCTCGTCAAAGCCGGAGGCACCCTATAGGACGGCCCGCAGGTGACAAGCACGAGCAGTTCCATGACCGATGACTTTGCCAACCCGCTCGCCGCCATTCCCCCTACCGGCAGGATCATGGCACTCGATCTTGGGACCAAGACCATCGGCGTGGCGATCAGCGATGCCATGCGCTATTCGGCGACGCCGCTTGAAACCATCAAGCGCACCAAGTTCACCCAGGATGCCGAGCGGATACTGCAGCTGATCGGCGAAAATCAGATCGCCGCGCTTATCCTTGGCCTGCCGCTCAACATGGACGGGTCCGAAGGGCCACGCGTGCAATCCACCCGAGCCTTCGCCCGAAGCCTCGCGACGAAGACGCCGCTGCCTATCGCCTTTTGGGACGAACGGCTGTCTACCAGCGCCGTCACCCGCATGATGATCGAAGCCGATCTCCGCCGCGACCGCCGCGCTGAAGTCGTCGACAAGCTCGCCGCCAGCTACATCCTCCAGGGCGCACTCGATCGGTTGCGGCGCTAACACAGCAACAAGCTGTTGAAACGGGGCGCCCCCTCCGCTAGACCGCAGCAAATCGCACGGGATCGGAGCGCATGGGCAGAGCAAGTGCCGGCATAACCTCGTCGTCTTCGGGCTCGTCCGGCGACTTTCCCCCATTTGCACAGCGCCATCTGTTGTCCATCGCCGATCTCAAGCAGCACGAGATCATCGACCTGCTGGACCGTGCGGAAGCCATGGTGCCGGTGTCGCGCCAGGAGCGGAAGTCGCATCCGACGTTGTCGGGCAAGACGCAGATCAACCTCTTCTTCGAACCCTCCACCCGGACCCAAGGATCGTTCGAGATCGCCGGCAAGCGCTTGGGCGCGCTGGTGATGAACATGTCGGTGAAAACCAGTTCGGTCAGCAAGGGCGAAACGCTGGTGGATACGGCCGCGACGCTCAACGCCATGCGCCCCGACGTTATCGTCGTGCGCCACTCCGCAGCGGGGGCGGTGGAACTC
>CAKTFF010000453.1 GCA_934553185.1 uncultured Devosia sp. | reverse complement strand
ACCTTGGTCGGGTCCTTGCCCGAAAATGCACCACCACCATGGGGCGCTGCGCCGCCATAGGTATCGACGATGATCTTGCGCCCGGTCAGGCCCGCATCGCCATCGGGGCCGCCAACCACGAACTTGCCCGTTGGATTGACGTGCCAGATAGTGTCCTCGCTGATCCACCCCTCGGGCAGCGCTTCGCGGATATAGGGCTCGACGATTGCGCGCACATCCGCCGATGAAAGCGCTTCATCGAGGTGCTGCGTCGAGAGAACAATCTGCGTCACCCCCACCGGCGCGCCGTCCTGGTAGCGCACCGTCACCTGCGACTTGGCGTCAGGGCCCAGAACCTTGGCCGGGCCGGTGCCCTCCTTGCGCGCCAGCGTCAGCGTTTCAAGGATCTTGTGCGCGTAATAGATCGGCGCGGGCAGCAGTTCGGGAGTTTCCCGGCTCGCATAGCCGAACATGATGCCCTGGTCGCCCGCGCCCACATCCTTGTTGCCCGCTTCGTCCACGCCCTGGGCGATATCGGCGGACTGGCCATGCAGCAGCACGTCGATTTTGCAGGTCTTCCAGTGAAAGCCCGGCTGCTCGTAGCCGATGGCGCGAATGGCCTTGCGGGCCGCAGATTTGAACTTGGATGGATTGACCACCGGGTGACCGGCGGCGTCGCGCAGGATCGCGCCGTCCTTGCCTTTTTTCAGCAGCGTTTCGGGCACGCGCACTTCGCCCGCGATCACCACGCGGTTGGTGGTGGCCAGCGTTTCGCAGGCAATGCGCACCTGCGAGGGGTCCATGCCGGTCTTTTTGGCTTCGCGGAACACCAGGTCGACGATCTCGTCGCTGATCCGGTCGCACACCTTGTCGGGATGACCTTCGGACACCGATTCCGACGTAAAGAGATAAGACGAGCGTGCCAACTGCAATCCCCCAGATGCCGCAAAAGCCGCTCAGATGAGCGCCGGGGCGTTTTGTGGCACCCGTGCCGGTTGCGGTCAAGGCGGGATATAAAGAAAGCTTGATATGTCCCTTAGAGCCCCTTTCGCCCGGCTAGACCTGCCGCCGACGCCCGCTCCGCGCTGCTAGCACCGAACCAGCCAGCCCCACCAGCAGCGCCACCAGCAGCGGCCAGTAGCGCCATTGCGCGAAGGGGGTGGGGGCAAGCCGCTCGAACGGGCGCACATCGAGCGCCGCCATCTGCATGGGCGCGATCTGGGCTGACACGCGCCCCAGCGGATCGGTTGCAAAGGTGAGGCCCGTATTGGCCGCGCGCACGAGGCTCATGCCTTCTTCCACCGCCCGCACCCGGGCATGGTGAGCATGTTGCGCTGGCCCCATCGAGCCGTCGAACCAGGCATCATTGGTGATGTTGAACAAAAACTGCGCGCCCGCCACATCGCCCAGGTCGCCTGAAAACAGGATTTCGTAGCAGATCAGCGCCAGAAAGGCGGGCGCGTCGGGAAGGCTGATCAGCCGGCGGCGGCTGTCGCCATGTGCCCAGCCTTCCGAGCCAGGCACGAATTGCTTGATCCCGATCCGCCCCAGCCATTCGCCAAACGGCAGGTACTCGCCGAACGGCACAAGATGGGCCTTGTCATAGGAGGCGATGATCTCCCCATTGGTGTCGATGGCAAGCAGCGAATTAAACGGCGGTCCCGATGCGGCGGGCGCGCCAGGCTCATATTGCTGGCGCGGCGCGCCGGTCAGCAGCGTTGTGCCCTCGGGCAAGAGCCGCGCGATGCGGGCCAGCGCCTCGGGATAGGTGGCGAGGAAAAACGGCAGGGACGATTCGGGCCACACCAGATGGGTGATGTCGGCAATGCCCTGGTCACTGGGATCCATGCGCATGTCGCTCAGCATCAGCAGCCGGTCGATCAGCGCCACCGGGTCCACCTGGCCGAAATCGCTATGCTCGTAAACCAGCGGCTGCACCAGGCGCATCGCCATGTCCGTGCGTTCTACTACTGGGGTGCCCGAAAGGCGGTTGTAGCCATAGCCGAGCTGGGCGGCGATTACCGCCAGCGTCAGGAAAAACGGCAACAAGCGCCGCGACAGGCTGCGGCCATCCGCCGGCCAGATCAGCGCCGGCACCATGGCGAGGATCGCCGCTACATAGGTCAGGCCATAGATGCCGATCACCGAAGTGATCTGCATCATCTCGTCGGTGGGCGTCAGCGCATAGCCCAGCAGATCGAACGGGAAGCCCGTCAACACATGCCCGCGCGCCCATTCGGCGATCGTAACAAAGGTGGCGAGCGTCACGATGCGCCAGGCGCCATGCGACCAGAACAGATGCGCCAGCGCACTGCCCACGCCCCAAAAAAAGGCGATCATTGCCGACAGCGCCAGGATGGCGAAGGGCATCAAAAGGAGCATCGCGCCGCCATCAACGAAAAAGGCGGCGCCCAGCCAGTGAAAGGCGACGGTGAAATAGCCCCAGCCGAAAGCAAAGCCGATCACAAAGGCCGGGCCGAACAGTACTCGCCAGCCCCGCGCGCGCTCCGCGCCATCAAGGCACCAGACCCAGACCGGAAAGGCCACA
>CAKTFF010000452.1 GCA_934553185.1 uncultured Devosia sp. | reverse complement strand
GCCCCACACCCTTGGCTTCGGTCGCGGGCATCACGCCGTCTGCCAGGGTTTGCGCATTGGCGCCAAAGAGGCAGCCGGGCGATTCTGCCCAGTCGGCAGCGTCGAGCGGATCGCCACCAGCTTTGAGCCGGAGATCGGCCAGGCAGTAATTTTCGCCCCAGGAGCCATTGGCCGAATAAACGACGTGGAGCTGGTTGGCAGGATCAACGATCGGCTGGGGACCTTCATTTATGCCGGGCTCCTCCAGGGCGATATTTTCCCATGGCCGATCGGTTGTGCCGATCCGTATGCGGGGGCCCTCAACCTCGCCCGTGCTGCTCATGGCGGCGATAAACAGATCCTGCTTGAGATTGCGGTTGCCCTGCCAACCTGACCAAAGGAAATAATCGTTACCAAGAAAGGTGAACGGCAAGCCGTCAATGGCCCAATTGTCGTCCGGGAGGGCAATCGTCGTCGCTTCGCCGTAGCCGGAGGCCGGTTCGGCAGACACGATGCGATACATGCGATGGCTGCTGCCGGCTCCAGCGGTGAAGTAGATTTCAAAGCTTCCGTTCCGGCGGACAATCTCAGGGGCCCAGACTTCTCCAAGCCCCTCCCGGTCCGACCATATGCGAACCGCTTTCGCCTCGGCCAAACCGGCAAGCTGTGTTGCCATTCGGACATAGATCGCCTGGCCGTTTCGCGCCTCGACGGCCACATAGCCGTCCTGAGTGTGGATAACGCTTGGATCAGCGGAGCGAATAGCCGTCTCGGCAGCTGCCGGAGCGTCGCCGAAGCCCGGGGCGCTGATCGCCAGAGCCATTGCCGCCGCTGCGGCTAGGATTGGATGCCGTGCCACCTGTTCCTCCCCTTCCACTGCGTCATCGGGCCGGCTGTGTGATGCCGTGCCCGATCGGCTTGCATTCTCCTACCCGCACGATTGGAGCTGGTCAGGCGACCTTCACACGCACCATCTGGTAGGAATATGGGGGCAAGGTGACCGACAGCTTGCCATTGAGCACGGATGCGCCATCACCCTTGCGTGGCGCCACCTGCTCCTGGTCGCGCGCCGTATTGACGGCCTTGAGGTCGGGATGGGTCATCACCTGATGATCGATAACGCTGCCGCCCGCAAAGCCCTGCAGTTCGATTTCTGTTTCAATGCTGTCGCTGGTGTGGCGATTCACCAGGAAGAACGTCAGCATGCCATCGTCGTTGCGGACGCCAGAGACATCGACGAAGGGCGACACCTTGGCATGGGGCGTTTCATAGCCCGGCGAATTGACCTGTAGCTGCAGCGCAGTGCCACGACCATAAACGGACGCGAAATAGTAGGGGAAGTAGATGGTCTGCGCCCAGGCCGGGCCGCCCTTTTCTGTCATGATCGGCGCAATGACGTTGACCAGTTGGGCAATGCAGGCAATCTTGACCACGTCGGAGCGGCGAATGAAGGTGTTGAGGATCAATCCCACCATCAGAACGTCTTCGAAGTTGTAGATGTCTTCCAACAGACCCGGCGCATGCGGCCAGCCGCTATTGCCATCCAGGATCTCGCGATCCTTCTTGTTGGAATGGTACCAAACGTTCCACTCGTCAAAGCAGATGTAAACGTCGCGCTTGGACTTGCGCTTGGCCTTGACCTGCTTGATGGTTCCCGCGACGGTCTCGATATAGGTGTCGAGCTTTTCCGCCAAGCCCAGGAAATTGGGCGTGTTGTTGTCGCGGTTGGCGAAGTACATGTGGAGCGAAATATAGTCCACATGGTCATAGGTGTGCTCGAGCACGATGCGTTCCCAATCGGGATAGCTGGGCATGTCGGCATTGGACGAGCCGCAGGCGATCAGCTCGAGATTTTTGTCGAACATGCGCATGGCGCGGGCGGTGTTGGCGGCCAGCTTGCCATATTCGTCGGCGGTCTTGTGGCCGACCTGCCAGGGCCCGTCCATTTCATTGCCGAGGCACCAAAGCTTGACGTTCCAGGGCTCCTTGCGACCGTTCTTGATGCGCAGGTCGCTCCAGTAGGAGCCGCCAGGATGATTGACATATTCCAGAAAATTGCGCGCCTCGTCGACGCCGCGCGAGCCCAGGTTCACCGCCAGCATCATTTCGGTGCCAACCGTCGCGCACCAATCGGCAAATTCATGAATGCCGACCTGGTTGCTTTCCGACGTGTGCCAGGCAAGGTCGAGGCGCACCGGGCGGTCTTCGCGCGGGCCGATACCGTCTTCCCAATTATAGGCGGAAACGAAATTTCCGCCGGGATAGCGCACCACCGGAACGTTGAGTTTTTTCACAAGCTCGATCACGTCGCCACGCATGCCGTCCGCGTCGGCTGTCGGATGGTCGGGCTCGTAGATGCCTTCATAGATGGCGCGACCGAGATGCTCAAGGAAAGCCCCATAGACACGATCATCGATCTTGCTGATCGTGAAATCCTTGTTTGCGACAATGGTGGCTTTCACTGAATCCCCTCCAACTGGTTCCGATTTTCGGATTTATATCAAGAAAGCGGTTTTAGCGGCCCTGACGTTGATCTGCAATCCCATGGGC
>CAKTFF010000451.1 GCA_934553185.1 uncultured Devosia sp. | reverse complement strand
ACCCCCGACGCCGTGCATATTGATGCAGCCAGGGACATTGCCGTCCAGCAATATACCGGCGGCACCACCGGCATTCCCAAAGGCGCGCTGCTGACCCACGCCAATATTGCGGCCAACATGAGCCAGATCGACAAATGGGGCGGCGACCTGTTCTATCCCCGCTCCAAGGTCGTGGCGGTCCTGCCGTTTTTTCACATCTTCGCCATGACGGTCTGCATGAACGTGCCCCTGTGCAACGGCACGCAGGTGATCATGCTGCCGCGCTTCGAGCTCAAGGCGCTGCTCAATCTGCTGGTGCGGACGCGGGCCAATGTCATGCCTGTCGTTCCCACCCTGCTCAACGCCCTGGCACGCGCCGCCAGCGCCAAGCCCGAGCACCTGACCAGCCTTGAAGTGTGCATTTCCGGCGGCGCCGCCCTGCCCGACGAGGTCCGCGCGGCCTTCGGGAAAAAATCCAGGGCCCTCCTCGCCGAAGGCTATGGGCTGACCGAAGCGTCCCCGGTGGTCTGCTGCGCCGCCCTCCGCCGTCCCTCCAAGCCCATGTCCATCGGCCAGCCTCTGCCGGGCACCGACATTCGTTTTGTCCACATCGACGAGGGCAACGTCGTCGGCATCAACGAAAACGGCGAGTTGCAGGTCAAGGGGCCACAGGTGATGTCCGGCTATTGGGGCGACGAAGACGCCAGCGCCGCGGCCTTTGCTGATGGCTGGCTGCGGACCGGCGACGTCGGCCACATGGATGACGAGGGCTATGTGTTCATCGTCGATCGCATCAAGGATCTCATTATCTGCTCGGGTTTCAACGTTTATCCGCGCACGATCGAGGAAGCCCTCATGACGCACGAAGCGGTCGAGGAAACCCAAGTTATCGGCGTACCCGAAGAATACCGGGGCGAAGCGCCGGTCGCTTTCGTCAAACTTCGTGACGGTCAGGCAGTGACGGAAGAAGCGCTCAAGAAACACCTGGCCGAACGCCTCAACAAGATCGAAATGCCCCGCCACATCATCTTCAAGGACGCCCTTCCCAAGACGCTGATCGGCAAGCTCAGCAAAAAGGAACTTCGCGAGGAATATGCCCAGACAAGGGGGCACAAGTGAACCGTCCCATCGCCGAGAACCGCGACCTCTTCGCCATTGCCGATCTGGCGCGCGAATTCGGCATCTCAACCCGCGCTATCCGCTTCTATGAAGCCAAGGGCCTCCTTTCCCCTGAACGGGTCGGCGCTACCCGTATCTTCCGCCGCCGCGATCGCGCCCGGCTGATCCTGATCCTGCGCGGCAAGCGGCTGGGCTTTTCGCTGCGCGACATTTCCGACTATCTCAGCCTCTACGATGCCGATCGCTCTCAGCAGGTTCACCTCCTCACCGCCAAAGTCGACGAACGCCTCGCCTCCCTCGAAAGGCAGCTCCAGGACCTGCAAACCACGATTGGCGAGTTACGTGAAATCCGGAAGCTGGCTGGAGAACGGCTGGAGAAGGCTGGGTAAGTCGCTTGAATTGTTGTACAAGAAAGCGTACCTTAACAACCGAGGAGCTTGCTATGCGTGCAACATCGATTTCCGAATTTCGCAAGAATATCGCTGCCGACATTGATGCAGTGGTGTCCGATATGGAACCATTGATCGTCACACGAACGGGTGGCAAAGAGCCAGTAGTTGTGGTGTCGCTCGCCGAGTTTGAATCGTGGAAGGAAACACTGCACCTTTCCAGCACCCAGGCCAATGTGGAACGCCTCGCGCGGGGTGAGGCAGATTTCAAGGCAGGTCACGGCATCGAAGCTGATTGGCCTGAATGAAGCTGCTGTTCACCGAGCCTGGCTGGGAGGATTATGGCTATTGGCAAGCCAACGATCTCGACCTGCTCGCCAAGAGCAAAACGCTGATTAAGGATTGTAAACGCTCAGCTTTTTCAGGTTTGGGCAAACCGGAGCCCCTGAAGGGTGACCGCAAGGGTTGGTGGTCACGCCGCATCGACAAGGAACACCGCCTTGTTTACCGGGTCGAAGGCGAAGTGTTGTGGATCAATCAATGCCGCTTCCACTACGATCGCCGCTAGCTACCGCCCACCCCTCGGTTTCACATTCTTCGTCATCAAGTCCGGCTTTTTCGGCTTGACCCAGCCCTTGGGTGGTTCGCGCACCGGCACCTGCGTGCCCAGGCCCATCGCACCCGGCGGCGGCTGCCCCACGGTTACCGTTTCCGCGTCACCCTCACCCACCGGCGCTTCGCCCTTGAGCCGCGCAATCTCGTTGCGCAACCGCGTCGCTTCCTCGAAGTCCAGCGCCTCGGCCGCTGCCTCCATCTGACGGTTCAATGCCACCAGCTTCTCGTTTATTGACCGCGAAGACATTTCTGCTCCTAACCGCAGTAGACCTCGTCCTCCGACAAGCTCAGGATGAGGTGTCACCCTAAGTGGCCCCAATAAACACCATCATCTCCGCCAGCGTTCCCGCTTCGCTGGCCGGCTTGTCCCAGCGGATGCGGTTGATGCGGGGAAAGCGCAGGGCCACACCCGACTTGTGGCGGGTCGATT
>CAKTFF010000450.1 GCA_934553185.1 uncultured Devosia sp. | reverse complement strand
GAACGTGGATCATGCGCGCCTTGGCGGCATTGGCATAGGTGATGAACCCGCCATATATGGCCGACGAGGCGCCCGGTACATCGGTCAGCGCTGCCGCCACCAGACCCCCGGTGCAGCTTTCTGCCGTGACGATGGTCTGCTTCTTTTCGGCCAGAAGCGAAATGATCTCCGCAGCGGCCTCATGTGTGCCGCCTGCCGCTAATTTGGCTGCCATCAATCCCCCCTTGGCATCTCTATGCTAGCGCTTGCCATCGCCACGATCCCTTCCTCCCGCCCGGTAAACCCGAGTCGTTCGCTGGTTGTCGCCTTAACGGCGATCCGGCCCGGAACGATCCCGAGCACGCCGGCAATCACCTCGCGCATGGCCGGCACATGGGCCGAAATTCGGGGCGCTTCGCACACGATGGTCACGTCGAGATTGACGATGCGTCCGCCCGCTTTTTGCACCAGATCGCCCGCATGCTTGAGGAAAAGGGTGGAGGCCGCGCCGCGCCACTGCATGTCGGAGGGGGGGAAATGCACGCCGATATCGCCTTCGCCGATCGCGCCGAGGATGGCGTCGGTCAGCGCGTGGAGGGCGACGTCGGCATCGGAATGGCCCTTGAGCTTTGCCCCATGCGCGATGCGCACGCCGCCCAGCCAGACAGCGTCGCCCGGCTCGAACGGGTGAACATCAAAGCCGGTGCCGACACGGGTTTCCATTTGGTGAACTCCTCCTGCGATCCGTTCGCCACGCGCGAAATCTTCGGGATGGGTGATCTTGATATTGTTTCGCTCGCCGGGCACCACAGCGACGCGCAGCCCTGCCCATTCGGCGATCTGTGCATCGTCGGTCCATTCGCGGCGGATGGTGGACGCGCGCATATGGGCCGAAAAGATCTGCCCGAACCGAAAGCCTTGCGGCGTCTGCGCTGCAAACAGCTGGCTGCGATCCTCGGTTGCCACGACATGCTGGCCGTCCACCACCCGCTTGATCGTGTCGGTTAAACCCAGAGCGGGCAGGGCGCCGTCATTGTCGACGAGCGCGGCTAGCACCGACTCGATCAAAGCCGCCGAAACAAAGGGTCGTGCCGCATCGTGGATCAACACCAGATCCGGCCGCCGTGGCGCCAATGCCTTGAGGCCCTCCAGCACCGACGCCTGCCGGCTGGCGCCACCTATAACCGGGTTCAGCACGCGCGGATCATCGAGGCCGAGGGCAGCGAAGCGCTCGCCATGCTCGGCATGGATCATCGGCAGCACCCAGCCGACCTGCGGAAGCTGAAGAAAAGCCCGCACAGTGCGCCGCAAAACGGGCTCGCCGGCCACGAGCCGATATTGCTTGGGCTCCGGCACGCCCCCGGCACTGGCGCGTTCGCCCTTGCCTGCGGCGACGATGATGACGGCGATGGATTTTGTCCGCATGAACTGTGCACTCGCGACTTGAAACCGTCACATGGGCGTGGTCTAGCGCCCGCTCGGGCATGCGGCAAGTGCAGGGCTGTTGAACGGGGCAAAGCCTCACATTCGCGGTTGCACAGCCAAGGCTTTTGACTATTGTGCAGGCACGCCTGTGTAGTTGATCATTTCTGGGGCATTGCGTGTCGGTAAGTGCCTGCATGTTGAGCATCGGCAGCCACCGCCTTGGCAACAATGCCTTTCTGGCGCCGATGGCTGGCATCACCGATCGCCCATTTCGCAAGCTGGCCGAACGGTTCGGCGCCGGCATGGTCGTGTCCGAGATGATTGCCAGCAATGCCCTGGCCGTGGGCAACCACGAGATGGCCCGCAAGCTCGGCAGCCCCGAAACCTTGCCCCATATGGTGCAACTGGCCGGCTGCGAAGCCGAATGGATGACGCGCGGCGCCAAGATCGTCCATGACGCCGGCGCCGACATCATCGACATCAATTTCGGCTGCCCGGCCAAGCGCGTCACCAATGGCTATGCCGGCTCGGCGCTGATGCGGGTGCCCGATCATGCCATGACGCTGATCGACGCTGTGGTGAAAGCAACGCCGCTTCCGGTCACGGTCAAAATGCGGCTGGGCTGGGACGACGAGAGTCTCAACGCGCCGGACATGGCAAGGCGGGCCGTGGATGCCGGGGTCCGGATGATCACCGTTCATGGCCGCACGCGCCAGCAGTTCTACAAGGGCACGGCTCGGTGGGAACTGGTTCGGCAGGTGGTCGAGGCGGTCGACGTTCCCGTGGTCGTCAATGGCGACATTCTCGATCTCGCCTCGGCGCGGGAGGCGCTTCGGCAGTCGGGCGCCGCTGCGGTGATGCTGGGACGCGGCGCCCAGGGCCAGCCTTGGGCAGTTGGGCAGATCGGGGCAGGGCTCACCGGCCAGGCAGCGCCTGCTGCGCCGGAAGGCCATGCGCTCGCTGCCCTCGTCAGCGAACATTACGAAGATATCCTTGTCGAATATGGCACCGCCGTCGGGCTCCGCGCGGCGCGCAAGCATCTCGACTGGTACCTGCAAGCCGGCGGCATCGCGCTCGAAAAAAGCCGCCGCAACACGCTCCTTAACGCCGAAACACCTGCCGATGTGCTCGGCATGAT
>CAKTFF010000449.1 GCA_934553185.1 uncultured Devosia sp. | reverse complement strand
ACACTCACGGCGGGCGATTTCGACAAACTGTCCATCGCCGATCCGGCCACTGCGCCCTATGGCGCTGCAGCGGTGGAGACCATGACGGCGCTGGGCCTCTACGAGGCGCTGCAGCCCAAGCTGGTCACGGGCACCAGTATCACGCAGGCCCATCAGTTCGTGGAGAGTGGGAGCGCGGAACTGGGCTTTGTTGCCGTCAGCCAGATCGCCCACAACGAGGGCGGGTCGCGCTGGATCGTGCCAGCTGAACTCCACGCGCCGATCCGGCAAGACGCTGTGTTGCTCCGGACCGGCGAGGGCAACCCAGCGGCGACGGCCTTTGTGGATTTCCTCCGGAGCGACGCTGCGCGCGCTATCATCCGCAAGTACGGCTATGGGCTGGATTGAGGCTCGCGCGCAGGGCAGGCCGGCGGCCTTAGGCAAGACGACGAGCGGCATGATCGCGATCGGCTAGGACGCTGGGTCGAACAGCCCGCTGGGGAAGCCGTCGAGGCTGATCTGGTTCTTTTCGCGCCAGTAGGCTTCGATACCATCGACGCCTTTGGCGCTGGCCCAGGCGTCCATTTGCGGGCGCTCTTCCTTGTAGTCGAAGAGCGGCACGCCATAGCCGCACGATGTCTGCACCAGATCGACGTCGAGGCGCACCATCTGCCGGGCACCGAGCGGGGGATCGTTGTCGAACTGCTCGGCCATGAGGTCGGCATATTCGGCGCTGTCGCGGTGGATGACCCGGCCCTGACCATAAAGCCGCATGATCAATGGGGGGCCCGCGACGGCACAAAACATGATGGTCAGTCGCGGGTCGATCCGCAGGTGGGCCGCGGTCTCGTTGCCGCTGCCGGTGCGGTCGAGATACAGCACGGCATTGTTTCCGAGCACGCGAAACATGTCGGTGCTGCGCGGCGACATGTTCACATGGCCCGTGGGCGCCGCCGACGCCGTAAAGAACATGTGCTGCGCGGCGATGTAGGTGTGGTGGTGGGGTTCAAGGGAGGGGAATTGCTTTGCCATGCCCCACAGTGTCACACGCCTCCGGGTGGAGACAATGGTGCGCCCTTGGTAGTTTCAAGCAGACACTCATCGGGAACCGCGCACGCGTCCTGCTTGTTCATCCTCAAAGGAGATCAGCATGGACGACGATGAAAAGGCTGCCACCCGGAAGGAGTTTGCCGCGGCTGTGAACATGGCGCCGGCGGAGCTGGAAAAGTGGCTGGGTTCGGAACACAGCCAGGAAGTGGGTTGGCCCAAGGACCGGGATGGGGGCGAGTCCGTAGGGCATCATTCCGGCCGGCGCATCGTCGAGATCAAGCATCGCAAGCAGGCGGAACTGACGGACGATGACTATGCGCATATGCGCAAGGTGATCGGCTATGTGCACCGCCACCTCGCCCAGCGCCCGGACGGAGACATTGGGGAAACGCGGTGGCGCTATTCGCTGATGAACTGGGGACACGATCCCGCCAAGGGGGAGTAGGAGCCGGTCGCTCCTAGCCGATCCTGCGCTTGGTTTTGTCGTTATAGGGGTTTTCGCTGCCGCCGCGCACCCAAAGGCGGATGGGCGTGCCCTTGATGTCGAAAGCCTCGCGCAGCCCGTTGATCAGATAGCGCTGATAGGCCATGGGCAACACGTCGGGCCGCGAGGCGAAGAGGATAAAGCTCGGCGGCCGCGTCTTGGCCTGCGTCATGTAGCGCAGCTTGAGGCGGCGGCCGGACACAGCCGGAGGCGGATGCCCCTCCACCATGCCGGCAAGCCAGCGATTGAGCCGGGCGGTGGACACATGGGCGTTCCAGTTCCGCTCGATGGCGAATACGGCATCCATCAGCTTGTCGATATTCTTGCCGGTGAGGCCCGACAGGGTGACCAGCGGCACGCCGCGCAGCTGCGGCAGGAGCCGCTCACATTCCTCGCGCAGCATCTTGAGATGCTCGTTCTTGTCTTCGATCAGGTCCCACTTGTTGACCGCGATCACCAGGGCGCGGCCTTCGCGCTCCACAAGATCGGCCAGGGCAAGGTCCTGCTTTTCAAAGGGGATCGTGGCGTCCAGCATCAGCACGACGACTTCGGCATATTGGATGGAGCGGAGGGAGTCGCCCACAGCCAGTTTCTCGAGCTTCTCGGTGACGCGGGAGCGGCGGCGGATACCGGCGGTATCCACCAGGTTGATCACCCGGCCTTCCCATTCCCAGGGCACGAGGATGGAGTCGCGGGTAATGCCGGCTTCGGGGCCGACCAGGACGCGATCCTCGCCCACCATGCGGTTGATCAGCGTTGATTTACCGGCATTGGGGCGGCCGACAATGGCGACGTTGAGATAGCGCTTGGGGTTCCAGCGCAAAGTTGCCTCATCGCCTTCACCCTCGAGCATGTCCTCGGTGATGTCGACATCGACCTCGGGCATTTGGTCCAGATCGGCGACGTCCACGGCGTCCTTCTCGGCCGCAACGCGGTCGATGGCGGCTGAGACGATGGAGTAAAGCTCCGCCAGGCCCAGCCCGTGCTCGGCCGATAGGGCGATCGGCTCGCCGAAACCGAGCTTGAACGC
>CAKTFF010000448.1 GCA_934553185.1 uncultured Devosia sp. | reverse complement strand
GTGGCGGCCTATGCCGAAGAAGACAAGCTGGCGCTGCATCGCTTCAAGGCGGACGAGGCGTATCTGATCGGGGCCGGTAAGGGGCCGGTCGAAGCATACCTGCAGATCGAGGAATATATCCGCATCGCCCGGATCTCGGGCGCCGATGCTATTCATCCCGGCTATGGGCTCCTGTCGGAATCGCCCGAATTTGTTGATGCTTGCGAGGATGCCGGGATCATCTTCATTGGGCCGCGGGCGCAGACCATGCGTGACCTAGGCAACAAGGTTGCTGCCCGCAACATGGCCATTGCGAGCAATGTGCCCGTGGTGCCCGCGACGGACGCGCTGCCCGACGATCCGGAGCAGATCCGGCAACTGGCCAGTGAAATCGGTTATCCCCTGATGCTCAAGGCATCGTGGGGCGGTGGCGGGCGCGGCATGCGCCGCATCATGGATGAGTCAACGCTGATCGCCGAAGTGTCCGAAGGCAAGCGCGAAGCCAAGGCAGCGTTCGGCAAGGACGAGATGTACCTTGAGAAGCTGGTGGAGCGGGCGCGGCACGTGGAAGTGCAACTGATCGGCGACGATCATGGCAACCTCGTGCACCTCTTCGAGCGAGACTGTTCGGTGCAGCGACGCAACCAGAAGGTGGTGGAGCGGGCGCCTGCGCCCTATCTGAGTGACAAGGTGCGCAAGGATCTTACCGATGCTGCCGTGCGGTTAGGCCAGGCGGCCAGCTATCGCGGCGCCGGAACGGTCGAGTTCCTGATGGATGCCGACACCGACAAGTTCTATTTCATCGAGGTCAATCCGCGCATCCAGGTCGAGCATACGGTGACCGAAGAAGTCACCGGTATCGATATCGTCAAGGCGCAGATCCACCTGCTCGATGGCACGGTGATCGGCACGCCGGAATCGGGTGTGCCGCTGCAGCAGGACATTCGCCTCAACGGCAATGCCATCCAGTGCCGAGTGACCACGGAAGACCCCGAGCAGAACTTTATCCCCGACTATGGCCGCATCACCGCCTATCGCGCAGCGACCGGTTTCGGGGTGCGGCTGGATGGCGGCACAGCGTATTCGGGCGCCGTTATCACCCGGTTCTATGATCCGCTGCTGGAGAAGGTCACCTGCTGGGCGCCGAGTGCGGAAGAAGCGATTGCGCGGATGCATCGGGCTTTGCGCGAGTTCCGTATCCGCGGCGTGTCGACCAATTTGGCGTTCCTCGAGAACATCATCACCCACCCGGACTTCGTGGGGAACCGCTATACGACGCGGTTCATCGATACGACGGCAGAGCTGTTCAACTTCCGGCCGCGCAAGGACCGGGCGACTAAGTTATTGAGCTATATAGCGGATGTGACGGTGAACGGGCATCCCGAGGTGCGGGATCGGCCCCGGCCGCCGGCTGAGGCGGCAGCGCCTGTGGTGCCGCAGTTTCCCCCGCTCAGCGTGATCGAGGGCAGTCGGCAGATCCTTGATCGGGACGGGCCGGCAGGGCTGGCGCGCTGGATGAAGGGGCAGAAACGGGTCCTTTTCACCGACACGACAATGCGAGATGCGCATCAATCGCTGCTGGCAACGCGCATGCGAAGCTTTGATATTACACGCATTGCTCAAGCATATTCTGCCGGCATGCCTGCACTTTTCTCGCTGGAATGCTGGGGCGGGGCGACGTTCGACGTGGCCATGCGCTTTCTCAACGAGGATCCGTGGGAGCGCCTCGCCAAGGTGCGCGAGGGTGCGCCCAACATTCTGACGCAGATGCTGCTGCGTGGGTCGAACGGGGTCGGCTACACAAATTATCCCGACAATGTGGTCAAGTTTTTCGTCCGCCAGGCAGCTTTGGGCGGCGTGGATATCTTTCGAGTGTTCGATTGCCTCAACTGGGTGGAGAACATGCGCGTCTCGCTCGACGCGGTGATCGAAGAGGGCAAGGTGGCAGAGGGTGTCATCTGCTATACCGGCGACGTGCTCGATCCGGACCGGGCCAAGTATGATCTCAAATACTACGTTGGACTGGCCAAGGAGTTGGAGGCTGCCGGCGCGCATGTGCTGGGGCTCAAGGACATGGCCGGGCTGCTCAAGCCTGCGGCGGCGCGCAAGCTAATCGAGACCTTGCGCAGCGAAACCGACCTGCCGATCCATCTTCATACTCATGACACGTCGGGCGCGGCAGCGGCGACGGTGCTGGCTGCGGTGGATGCCGGTGTCGATGCGGTGGATGCGGCCATGGATGCCCTGTCGGGCACGACCTCGCAGCCCACGCTGGGCTCGATCGTTGCGGCGCTTGAGGGCAGTGAACGCGATCCGGGGCTCGATGCCAAGGCCATCCGGCAGATCTCGTTTTACTGGGAAGCGGTGCGCACCCAGTACCGGGCGTTTGAAAGCGATCTCAAGGGCGGGGCGTCGGAAGTTTACCTTCATGAAATGCCCGGGGGGCAGTTCACCAATCTCAAGGAGCAGGCCCGCTCGCTGGGGCTGGAAACCCGCTGGCACGAGGTCGCCCAGACCTATGCCGACGTCAACCAGATGTTCGGCGACATCGTCAAGGTGACCCCATCCTCCAAGG
>CAKTFF010000447.1 GCA_934553185.1 uncultured Devosia sp. | reverse complement strand
GTGCCCTTGTCCTTGGCCGAAACCTGCACGATGCCGTTGGCGTCGATGTCGAAGGTCACTTCGATCTGCGGCACGCCACGCGGTGCGGGTGGAATGCCGGTGAGGTCGAAATTGCCCAGGAGCTTGTTGTTGGCGGCCATTTCGCGTTCACCCTGGAACACGCGGATGGTCACGGCCGACTGGGAGTCCTCGGCGGTCGAGAAGGTCTGCGACTTCTTGGTCGGGATCGTGGTGTTGCGATCGATCAGGCGGGTGAACACGCCACCCAGCGTCTCGATGCCCAGCGACAGCGGGGTCACGTCGAGCAGCAGCACGTCCTTGACGTCGCCCTGCAGCACGCCGGCCTGGATGGCCGCGCCGAGCGCCACGACTTCGTCGGGGTTAACGCCCTTGTGCGGCTCCTTGCCGAACAGTTGCTTGACCACTTCCTGGACCTTGGGCATGCGGCTCATGCCACCGACCAAGACGACCTCGTCGATCTGCGCGGCGCTGATGCCGGCATCCTTCATGGCCTGCTTGCACGGCTCGATGGTCTTTTGCACCAGATCATCCACCAGCGACTCGAACTTGGAGCGCGAGAGCTTGAGGGTGAGGTGCTTGGGGCCGGACGCGTCAGCGGTGATGAAGGGCAGGTTGATTTCGGTCTGGGTCGAGCTCGACAGCTCGATCTTGGCCTTTTCGGCAGCTTCCTTGAGGTGCTGCAGCGCGAGCTTGTCGGAACGGAGATCGATCCCCTGCTCTTTCTTGAACTCGTCGGCAAAGTAATCCACCAGGCGCATGTCGAAGTCTTCGCCACCCAGGAACGTGTCGCCATTGGTGGACTTCACTTCGAATACGCCATCGCCGATCTCGAGGATCGACACGTCGAACGTGCCGCCGCCTAGGTCATAGACCGCAATGGTGCCGGAGTTCTTCTTGTCGAGGCCATAGGCCAAGGCAGCAGCAGTCGGTTCGTTGATGATGCGGAGCACTTCAAGGCCGGCAATCTTGCCCGCGTCCTTGGTGGCCTGGCGCTGGGAGTCGTTGAAGTAGGCCGGAACCGTGATCACCGCCTGGGTGATGTTTTCACCGAGGTAGGATTCAGCGGTTTCTTTCATCTTCTGCAGAATCATGGCCGAAACCTGCGAGGGCGAATACTTGTCGCCCGAGGCTTCCACCCACGCATCGCCATTGTCGGCAGCCACGATCTTGAAGGGAACGAGGTTCTTGTCCTTGGCCACGACCTTGTCGTCATAGCGACGACCGATCAGGCGCTTGACGGCAAACAGCGTGCCTTCGGGATTGGTCACAGCCTGGCGCTTGGCCGGCTGGCCGACGAGGCGCTCGCCGTCCTTGGAAAAAGCAACCATGGAGGGGGTGGTGCGTGCCCCTTCAGCGTTTTCGATGACCTTGGGATTGGTGCCATCCATTACTGCAACGCAGCTATTGGTGGTGCCCAGATCGATTCCGATGACTTTAGCCATTCAACAAGCCTTTCTTGCGGCAAACCCATAGTGAAACCCCTCTCGCGAGGCAGTTTCGTGGCCTGGCGGCCGGGTTCCTTTGGAAACTGAATCTGCCCATCGCTGGGCTTGAGGGCTATATAGGAGGGTGCCCCAAACGCTTCAAGCGCGTCGGCAACAGTTTTGCCCCGACATTGGAAGTGGCGCGCCGTGTGGATTGATTAGGCCAGGCGCTGAGAGGAAGGAGGCGGCAGGGAGCCGCCCCCGAAGCGAAACTATTCGGTCAGCGTATAGCTATCCAGCGTGCAAATATCGATGCCCATGGCTTCCAGCGTGCCGCCTTCGCCCGTCTCGAAGCTGAAGTCATAAAGGCACTGGTCCGAACCATCGCCGATGAAAACAGTGCCGGTCTCGCCCGCTTCGAGCGTGCCGGTGTCGCCAAGCAGGTCGTCGCCCCAGTCGGTGGTGTTGCTGGGCGCCGCGTAAAAGAAGTGCAGCGACTGCGTGGTATTGTTGATCAGCGTGAATTCCACATTCTGCGCTGCGGCCGGCAGCGCGCTGGCCAGCAAAGCGAGCGCCGCCAGGGCGCCCGTGAACTTGATCGTTATCAATGTAAGTCTCCCAAGACCCAACACGTGTTGAAGCCGATATTGCCTAGCATGGCGGCTTTAACCGCGCTTGAACCGGCATGGCTAACTCTTTTGTTTCAAGGGCTGACGCATCCGCGCAAAGGCACTAGAACGGCGCCATGTTCGCGCCCGGCACAGTGCTGCTCCACGATACGCTCCATCCTGAGGGGCAAAACCTGTTGTGGACCGATCCGCGCGATGTGCTCGTTGCCCACACCCAAGCGCAGGTGCACGAAGCGCTGCAAGAGCTTCAAGCGGTGACGGCTGGAGGTTTGTATGCTGCCGGTTATCTTGCCTATGAGGCAGGCTTTGCCTTCGAGGAACGCCTCACCCGGCTCGCCCAAGAGCCGTCCCCGACCCCGCTGCTTTGGCTGGGCCTTTACGATCGCCCCAACAAGCTGACGGCGACGGAGGCCGACCAATATCTCCAAACCTGCGCGGGCGGCCAGAGCGGGCGGGCCGTGGACGTCGTGCCTGCACTCGAC
>CAKTFF010000446.1 GCA_934553185.1 uncultured Devosia sp. | reverse complement strand
TCGCAATACGAGCCTTTTGTCGCCAATGGCGGCTGGGAGGAGATCCCCCAGGAGGCCTATCAGCTTTCGCTCGGCAAGTCCGGCGATGCTGTGGTCGCTGTCAAGCGCCGCCTGATCTCGTCAAACGATATGGTGCTGGTGCCCAATGTCACCGACATGTTCGATGAAGACACCGATCGCGGCGTCCGCACCTTCCAGGCGCGCCATGGTCTGATCACCAACGGCCAGATCGATGAACCGACCTGGTATGCGATGAACGTACCAGCCGCGACCCGTCTGCAGCAGCTGTATCTCAACTTCACGCGCGTCCAGAACATGGCCGCGTCTCTGAGTTCGCGCTACGTCGTAGTCAACATCCCCGCCGCGACCATTGAAGCGGTCAATGACGGTATGGTGGAACAGCGCCACACCGCCGTTGTCGGCCGCGTCGAGCGCGCTACCCCGATCATGGCAAGCAAGGTCAGCCAGATCAACTTCAATCCTTACTGGCATGTGCCCAAGTCGCTGGTCCGTCAGGACCTGACCAAGTACATGATGGAAAACCCCAACTACCTGGCTGAGCAGAATATCTTCATCTACGATGGGTCTGGCAACAAGATCGATCCAATGACGATCAACTGGGCCAATATCAGCGACAACGAAGTTAACTACATGTACCGCCAGGAGCCGGGCGCGGCCAACTCCATGGGGCACTGCAAGATCAACTTCTACAACCCCTATGATTGCTACCTCCACGACACGCCCTCCAAGGCCCTGTTCGGAGAAAATGCACGCTTCCACTCGTCGGGCTGCGTGCGCGTCGATGGGGTCAACCAGCTGGTCAACTGGCTGCTGCGCGACAACGGCACCTGGGATCAGAACAAGGTCGACTCCACCTTCGCTTCGCTGCAGCGCCTCGATGTCGAATGCCAGGGCAAGGTGCCGATCCACACCACCTACATCACCGCTTGGGCCAATCGTCAGGGTACGGTCAGTTTCCGCGACGACGTGTATAAGTTCGACGAGCAGGGCAAGGTGAGTTTCGAGCAGGCTTGAGACTTATTGTCTGGCCGTCCACCCACGCAGTGTTACCCCGACCGTGAGCCGGGATGACACTATGGCCAGAATACGTTTTGCCGTCTGCGTTGGCGGGGATGCGCGATGACCGATGGCGAAGTCTATTTCGAGTTCGTGCAAGTCGGGCAGATGATGCGCGTTGCCGCTATCGATGCGGCCACCGGCACCGAGATCATCGTCATAACGCCGGTTCGAGCTAGCCAGGGCCATATGCAGCAACTTGCCCTGGCCAAGCTCCGCCGCAAGCTCGCTGAGGGCGCACACGCCGCTGCGCCTCAGCCACCGGGGGGCAAGTTCGCCTAATCCGGGCATAGCTCTTTCCCGATCCCCAAATCTGCACTATAACAAAACCGTTCGCGCGACTGGCGAGAAGAGGTGGGGAACCACCGGGGAACGCGAACATCGACCCGCCGCTCGCCTGGGCACCCATCCGCAACCAGGGAGCCCCCATGAATCCCACCGTTCTTTGTCAGTCTTTTGTTTGTGCGCAGCGCCGTGATAAGGCGGGCGCCAGATCATCCCGTTCTGTTTTCAGCCAGGTGTTTGCCAAATGAGCGCCGCCACATCCTCTCCGCTCTTTCCCCGCTTCTTCAGCAATTCCGTGAGCGACACCGATCCGGAACTGGCCGCCGCCATCACCCAGGAACAGTCGCGCCAGCAGAACGAGATCGAGCTGATCGCCAGCGAAAATATCGTGTCTCAGGCGGTGCTCGAAGCACAGGGATCGGTGCTGACCAACAAATATGCCGAAGGCTATCCGGGCCGGCGCTACTATGGCGGCTGCCAATATGTCGACATCGCCGAGACGCTGGCCATCGAACGCGCCAAGGAATTGTTCGGCGTCGCTTATGCCAATGTGCAGCCCAATTCCGGGTCACAGGCCAATCAGGGCGTGTATCAGGCCCTGATCCAGCCCGGCGACACCATCCTGGGCATGTCGCTCGATGCCGGCGGGCACCTGACCCATGGCGCCAAGCCTAATCAATCGGGCAAGTGGTTCAACGCCATCCAGTATGGCCTGCGCAAGCAGGACGGCCTTGTGGATATGGATCAGGTGCGCCAGCTCGCCCGTGAGCACAAGCCTAAGATGATCGTTGCAGGCTTTTCAGCCTATTCACGCATCATGGACTGGGCCGAGTTCCGCGCCATTGCCGACGAGGTGGGCGCGATCCTCTTTGTCGACATGGCGCATGTGGCGGGCCTGGTTGCCGGTGGCGTCTATCCCAGCCCGTTCCCCCATGCCCATGTGGCCACCACCACGACCCACAAGACCTTGCGTGGCCCGCGCGGCGGCCTGATCCTCACCAATGACGAGGAGATTGCCAAAAAGATCAACTCGGCAATCTTCCCCGGTATTCAGGGTGGTCCTTTGATGCATGTGATCGCGGCCAAGGCCGTGGCGTTCAAGGAGGCATTGCAGCCCGAGTTCAAAGCTTACGCCGCTCAGGTCGTTGCCAATGCCAAGGTGCTGGCCGAAACTCTGGTCAAGGGGGGCGTCGATATTGTCA
>CAKTFF010000445.1 GCA_934553185.1 uncultured Devosia sp. | reverse complement strand
GCGAAATCGTCCTAGCCTTGTTCTCGTTTTTCCTTGGCCCTCCTTTGGAACAGTTATTTGCCCCCAACCACTGACACTGCCCTCGCATCCCAGCTCGAACTTGCCTTCGACGACAATCGTCTTGCGGCGCAGCTTTATGGTGATTTCGACCAGAACCTGGCGCTGATCGAGCAGCGGCTCAAGGTGTCGGCAACGCCGCGGGGCAATCACGTCATGCTCAAGGGCGCAGCAGGCGCCGTGGACCAGGCGCGGCGGGTGCTGGAATCGCTGTATGGTTCGCTCGAAGAGGGACGCACCGTCGATATTTCCGATGTGGATGGCGTCATCCGCATGATCCAGACCGAAGATTCCCAGCTTTCGCTGCCGACACTGGAGCGCAAGGGCAAGGTGCGCATGGCCCAGATCGCCACGCGCAAATCCACCATCGTAGCCCGCACCCCCGCGCAGGACGCCTATATGCGCGCGATGGAGCGGAGCGAACTGGTGTTCGGCGTTGGCCCGGCTGGCACGGGCAAGACCTATCTGGCGGTGGCCCATGCCGCGTCGCTGCTGGAGCGCGGCGACATCAACCGCATCATCCTGTCGCGTCCGGCGGTGGAAGCGGGCGAACGTCTCGGCTTTCTGCCCGGCGACATGAAGGAAAAGGTCGATCCCTATCTGCGCCCGCTTTATGACGCGCTTTATGACATGATGAAGCCCGAGAATGTCGAGCGCTGCATCACGTCGGGAATCATCGAGGTAGCGCCGCTGGCCTTCATGCGCGGGCGGACCCTGGCCAATGCGGTGGTGATCCTCGACGAGGCGCAAAACACCACCTCGATGCAGATGAAGATGTTTTTGACCCGTTTGGGCGAGAACTCGAAAATGATCGTCACCGGCGATCCGACCCAGGTCGATCTGCCGCGCGGGGAAAAGTCGGGCCTGGTGGAGGCGGTCAATCTTCTGGACGGGGTTGAAGGCGTTCATGTTTCGCGCTTCAACGACAAGGATGTGGTGCGCCACGCGCTGGTCGGGCGCATCGTGCGGGCCTATGAAGCCGATACTGCACGACGCCTGGCTGAAAAGGACCGGGAGACCGAGGGGCTACAGCGCACGCTGGGTGTTGCGCCAAGGGCGTGAGGGTCACGCCCTCAGTGTAGATAAACAATGACAACTCCCCCCATCGACATCGCCGTGATCCGCAACGATGACCTTTGGCCCGAGGACCTCGATGCGCGTGCCGAACAGGCCGTGCTGGCGGCGCTGGCTTTTGCCAAGCCCAAGGTGAAAGGCGCAGCGGAGCTGTCGATCCTCCTCACCGATGATGAAGAACAGCGTGAGCTCAACCGGCAGTGGCGCGGCAAGGACAGCTCCACCAATGTCTTGAGCTTTCCCCAGATCGAGCCGTTTGATCCGGTTGTAGGCATTTTGGGTGACATAACCCTCGCGCGTGAAACGCTGCTTCGCGAAGCGGCGGAGCAGGGGGTCACCTTCGAAGCCCATTTCACCCATCTGGTTGTGCATGGGTTTCTGCATATCCTGGGTTATGACCACCTCGACGACGACGAGGCTACGGCGATGGAAGCGCTTGAAACGCAGATTTTAGCGAGCCTTGGTATCGACGACCCCTATGCCGGCTAGCCAAGCGTCCCTATATTGCCCGCACACGTTTTCTCAGCCGAGGTTGAAAGCCGCCCTGCCGGGTGGCGCATCAGATGAGCGATAGCGACAATGCGGGCCCGCAGGCGCCCAACCCTTCCGAGCCTCCTTCTCCCGCCGCCTCCGTCCTGTCGCGGGGGCCATCGATCTGGAACCGCGTCAAGGCCATGCTGGCGCGCGGCACCGTGTCTCTCCGCGATGACCTGCAGGTTGCGCTGGACGAGCAGGGGAGCGCCGAGTCGGCCGATTTCTCCGAAAGCGAACGCACGATCCTCCAAAACGTGCTCAAGCTGGGCAATGTGTCGGTCAGTGACGTCATGGTCGAGCGCTCCGACATCCAGGCCATTGAGGCCGATGTCAATCTGGGCGCGCTGATCGCCCGGTTCCGCCAGGTGCGCCATTCGCGCCTGCCGGTCTATGACGACAATCTCGACAATATTTTGGGCTTCATCCACGTCAAGGACGCTTTGGGCCGGATCACCGAACCGGTGACCGACCCGACCAAGGATGTGCCGGTCAAGCTCGTGTCCACGGTGCTGAAACAAAAGATCATCCGCCTCGACATCACCCGTGACGCCATGTTCGTGCCGACCTTCATGCCGGTGGGTGATCTCCTTCAGCAGATGCGCGCTTCCCGCGTTCATATGGCGATCGTGGTGGACGAGTATGGCGGCACCGATGGCCTCGTGACCATCGAGGACCTGCTTGAAGCGGTGGTCGGGGAGATCGAGGACGAGCATGACGAGCTTGCCGCCTCGCTGATCCGCAAGGTGGGCACCGACACCTATATTGCCGATGCCCGCGCCGAGCTGCGTGACGTGCAAAAGATGATCGGACCGGAGTTCGATCCCGGCGACTATGCCGAGGATGTGGAGACGATTGGCGGTCTGGTGTTCGACCTGGCCGGACATGTGCCCAAGCGTGGCGAGCGGG
>CAKTFF010000444.1 GCA_934553185.1 uncultured Devosia sp. | reverse complement strand
CGCCGAGGGCCTCCGCGATGGTGGCGCCGATCTGCGCGCGGGGCAGGCCGAGGTGGAAGTGGACCTTGCCGTGCAGTGCTTCGAGTTCGGCGCGGAAGGCCTGGGTTTCGCCGGCGCGGGTGAAGTAGTGCAGTTCGTAGGGCAGGCTCGACTTGTCGAGGAAGCGCGCCATGGACAAGAGAGGCGTGATGCCGATGCCGCCAGCCACCAGCACGGTGCGGGTGGCGTCGCGGCGCAGGGGAAAGTTGTTGCGCGGCTCGCTGATGGCGAGGAGGTCGCCCTCGCGCACCGATTCAACGAGGATCTTGCTGCCGCCCTTGGAGGCGCTCTCGGCCTTGACGCCGATCACATAGCTCAGGAGATCGCCGGGGCCATTGGTGATGGAATATTGCCGCACGAGGCCATTGGGCAGATGGACGTCGATATGGGCGCCCGGCTGGAAGGTGGGGAGGTGCCCGTCACGTGCGGCGAGCTCGAAGCCGACCACGCCATCGGCCGTGGTCCATTTGCGGCGGACCACCACGGTGATGGTGTTGCCGCGCGGCACGGCGATATCGGGCATGGTGGAGAGTTCGGCCGAGACCTGTTCAAAAACCGGCTGCAGTGGCTCCGGCTGCGGCTTGCGCAGGGCGGCGCGTTCGAGGCGGTCGCGGAGCTTGACCAGTGTTTCGTTGAAACGGCGGAGGGTCGGGAGGTCCGGTTCGGTGGGCAGAAGGCCGCGGATCACCGAGCGGCCGGCATCGACGGGCTGGACGAAATAGAGCGTGGTGCCGAGGCGGACGGCCATGGGCGCGATGAGGTCGGCGGGTTGGTCATCGGGGGCGAGGCGCACCAGGGCCGACAGCGTGTCGTCGGGCGCGGCACTGACCGGCATGGGGCGGAGGGGGAACCAGGGATGGTTTTCGGCGCCGGGAAAGGGGGCAAAGGGCTGGTCGGTGTTGGCGGCCGACCAGACGAGGCCAAAGGCCTCGCGCACGGGATAGGTGCGGTTCTGGATGCGGCGGGCGGGGGCGTCGGCGGGGTGGGCGGGAATATAGGTACAGCCGGCGGAGCGATTGCTGTAGCGCCAGCCATGGTACTGGCACTTGAGCTCGCCGCCTTCGTTGACGCCGATGGAGAGGCGCACGCCACGGTGGAGGCAGCGGTTTTCCCAGACATTGACGTTGCCGTCATCGGCGCGCCAGACGGCGAGCTCGCGGCCGAGCAGCTGGCCCTGATAGACGTGGCGCAGGGGCAAGTCTTCGGAACTGGCGATGGGGTACCAGGTTGGGTCGGAAAGGGAGAGGGTCATGGTGCGGACTGTTGGAAGATCGCGCCACGATCGTTGTTTGGAGAAGTGGCCGCCCTGGCGTACGGGGCTGAAATGATTTGGGCGATACACTCTGCCCTTAAGGGAGAGGGTGGATTTCTGCGTTCAGCAGCAATCCGGGTGAGGGGTGCTGCGCTATCCCATGCTTTGATGCTGACTGGTGCTGCAGGACCCCTCATCCGCCCTTCGGGCACCTTCTCCCTCAAGGGGAGAAGGGGAAAGAGCCGACGCATCTGGGGAGAAGCCGTCATCTTATCCCGCAACCGGGATCACGCCATAGGTGATGCCTTTCTGGCTGAGCCAGCGGCGATAGGCGATGGCGCTCTTGTCGGCGCGGATGGGGGTTTCGGCGCGCGGATCGAGGGGCAGGCGCTTGGGATACTGGTTTTCGAGGATCGGCTTGTCCTGGCCGAAGATGGTCTGCTGAAAGCGGCGCAGGTCGGTGATGGTGGAGGTGGAGTCGATCATGGATTGAAGAAGGTGCGCCCGGCAGCGCTCCTCGGTCATGGGCTGGAGGAAAATGGCGATGACATCGCGGCGCTCGGGTGCTTCGGGCGATGACTTGTAGAGCACAGAGCAGAAGGGATGAGGGACGCGATAAACATATTCGACCTCCATGCCGCCGCTGGCGGAAAGGGCAGCGCGGGGCTGGAAGAAGCGGCAGCGGGTGGCCAGCACCTCGTCGCGCTCTTCGGAGACTTCGACGTCGTATTCCTTGACTTCGGTATGGGGTTCGGAGCCCAGAATGTCGGTGTGGACGTAAGGAAAATGCCCCATGTCGAGGAAGTTCTCGACGGCACGCGGGGCGGAGACATGGATGCCGATGGAGCCGCAGCTCATGTTGACGCGGTCGGCTTCGGCGTATTCGGGCACGGGAAATAGTTCGGCGGGCGGGGTGCCGAGGCTCGTCCAAACAAAGCCATAGCCTGTGGTGACGGGCAGGCGGGTGAGAATGGCTTCGGCGTCGATCTCGTCGCCGGGCTCCTCGTTGTTGCGCAGCCAGACCACCGGCTCGCCGGCGGAATCGCGGGTCATGGCCAGCGGCGTGTCGAGCAGCAATGTGGTTTGCACAAGCCCGGGCGTGATGTCCTCGAGGGCGGCAATAACCTGCCAAAGGTCGCGGGTGATCGGATCAAGTGCGGGCATGGGATGTCTCAACTGTTGCACAAAGCATAATGGGCTGGAGCGGCCGTGTCATGTTCACGAAATGGGAATCTCTGTTGCATGAACAGCGATATGACGATTGCAGCCCATGCCGATGAGACC
>CAKTFF010000443.1 GCA_934553185.1 uncultured Devosia sp. | reverse complement strand
GGTCTCGTAGCTCAGCAGGATAGAGCACCGGATTCCTAATCCGGGGGTCATGGGTTCGAATCCCGTCGAGATCACCACGCGCTCCACACATCGTTAAGCACCTGGCAGGGATGGCTGCGCTAGAGCAAGGCAACCATCTTTTAGCCTTGCTGGCCCCCTAACCGGCAGGCAACCGTTCTTTCTGGATCACCCATGCCCGCTTTGCCGCTCCCCATGTTTACCACCCGAACACTTATTGCCCTCTTCGCTGCAGCAGCGCTGGCGGCCTGCAGCATGGGCCTGCCGGGCGGAGGAGCGCCGGCGGGTCTGGCACCCGCTTTATCCGCGCGCATGGACCAGCCGGGCGCTACGCTGGATCGCGCCCAGGCCATCGCCCTGGTCAATGCTTATCGCGCCACCAATGGCCTGCCAGCGCTCATCCCCGACGCAGCGCTTGATGGCACGGCGCAGGCGCTGGCCAACCAATATGCTCAGACCGGCGCTGCCCCGCGCATGCCGGAAGGCCTCACGGTCATGAAACTCAGCGCCGGGTATCCGACATTTGCCGAGACCTTCTCGGGCTGGCGCAATAGCCCCGCTGACGCTGTCGCGCTCCGCGCTACCGCCGCTCGAGCCGGCATTGCCGTCGCCTTCAACGCCACATCGAGCTATGGCATCCACTGGGTTCTTGTTCTTGACGACTGAAGGGGAAACCATCGACGCCAGGGGGCTTAAATGCCCCCTGCCCGTGCTGAAGATGGAGAAACGCCTGGCGGCGCTCCCCGCCGGCGCAAACCTTCTTGTTCTGGCCACCGATCCCATGGCCAAGGTGGATATTCCCCTCTTTTGCCGTCAGCATGGTCACGCGTGCACGTTTCACGCCGAGGGTGACATCATGCGCTTCCACATCACCAAGGCGTGAGCTCGCCTCGACAAAAAGCGGGTTCAGGCTGGGTTCAGCTAAAGCAGACCATTCTCCAGGTTCCGGGCGAGAACCGCCCACATTCATCAGGAGAACAGGAATGCATATTCCGCGTAAAGCAAAACTATGGGCGACAAGCGCTGTCGTGCTGCTGGGCATGGTGGGCGCTGCATCGGCGGCCCAGGCTGTCGCCACCGGCAATGTCAACGTTCGCTCCGGCCCGTCCACGCAATATGGTCGCGTCGACACGCTGCTGCGCAACGAGGTGGTGGACGTCACCAGTTGCCAGGGCAACTGGTGCTATGTGGAAAAGCGCGGCGCTGACGGCTGGGTTTCCGCCAACTACCTTCAGCCGGTCTATGTCGGTGGGCAGCGCCGGCCATCGGTGGGCTTTTCGTTCAACTTTGGCAATGCCCCGGTTGTCCGTCCCCCGCGCCATCGCCACTATGATTACTATGACGACTATTACGACTACCGTGACCGCTGGCACCGCCGCCCCAGCAGCGGCTTCAGCCTTCACTTCGGCAACTGATAGAAGAGGGCCCGCTGAGCGGGCCCTTTTTTCTGAGGATTGCTCACGCCATGGTCAGCATTCCTTAACTGTGCGCAGGATTGCGCAAAAACCCTTGCAACCCCTTTAACCTTCCTGCCGTAGCTTGACCCTCGGGAGACCTAGGACAGGTGAACGAAGTGCAGGACGAAAAAGAGCGACAGCGTGCACTCAACGATTTGGGTTTGATCGACTCGGCACCCAGCGAGAGCTTCGATCGCATTACCCGCATGGCCAGCCAGATCTTCGGCACGCCCATCGCTGCCGTATCGCTCACCGACATGGACCGGCAATGGTTTAAGTCCCGTGTCGGCTGCGGCACGGAAATCCCGCGCGAACAAGCGCCCTGTGCCGAAGTCACCCGCATCGGCGATGTCCTGGTTGTATCCGATCTCTCCCAGGATATCCGCTTTGAAGGCAGCATCCTCGATCGCAGCGGCGTGCGCTTCTATGCCGGAGCCCCCCTGACCACGCGAGATGGCTTTACCCTGGGCGCCATGTGCGTTCTCGACACCAAGCCGCGCACTATTACTCACGAAGAGGCCAAGGTGCTCACCGACTTGGCTGCCATGGTCATGGACCAGATCGAGCTCCAGCATGCTTTCGGACGCATCGATCCGGCCAGCGGCCTGCCCAACCGCAATCAATTTACCGAAGATCTTGAAGATGCCGCGCGTGACCATGCCGGCGAGGAGCGGGTTGCGTTGCTGGTGGACGTGGTCGCGCCCATGCAGCTCAGCAATGCCATGCGTGTTCTGGGCCCGTCCCATCTCGATGCCACCATCAAGGAGGTAGGCAACACGCTGAAAGCCTATTTCAACCAGGGCGATACGCTCTACCATGTCGGTTCGACCCAGTTTGCCGCGGTGCTGCAAGGCTATGGTGCCGAAGAGCTTGCCGCCATCGCCGAGCAGCACTTTCAAATGCATGCCGAACATTCCGTTTTCGAGCAACGACCTGGTGTGGCACCGGCCGTTGGGCTGATGCCCTTCCGGCTTGGCGAGGTTTCACCAGCACAGATTCATCGCGCCATCCACGGCGCCGCGCAAGATGCCCGAGACGCCGACAAGCCGGTCAGCATCTATTCCGCGGCTCTCGATGATACGCATCAGCGCCGCTTTGCCC
>CAKTFF010000442.1 GCA_934553185.1 uncultured Devosia sp. | reverse complement strand
CAGCTGCAGAAGGACGGCATTGTTCGCCATCTGGGCCTCAGCGAAGTTAGCGTCGAGGACATCAAGGAAGCGCAAAAGCACTTCACCGTCACCACGGTGCAGAACATGTACAACCTCGTCAGCCGCAAGGCCGAGGATGTGCTCAACTATTGCGAAGCCAATGATATCGGCTTCATCCCGTGGCGCCCGATCGATGGCGGCAATCTTGAATCCACCAGCGCCGAGTTCAAGGCAATCATGGACAAGCATGGTGCCTCGGCCAGCCAGCTGGCTCTGGCCTGGATGCTGCACCGCTCGCCGGTCATGCTGCCCATTCCCGGCACCGGCCGCGTCAAGCACCTGGAAGAAAACGTTGCCGCTGCCGCCATCAAGCTCAGCGACGATGAATTCGCCACGCTGGACCGCATCGGCAAGCAGGCCTAGCCGCCTCAACACACACGCGGTGTCATTCCGGCCCTTAGCCGGGATCCATCCTGAGGTGTTGAGACCTTCCGGCCACGTTGCGGCTGTGGCGTGATTTCGAGATCGGCCCCGGCTCAAGGCCGGGGTGACATCAAGGGTGCGTCGAGACAGGCGCGGGTGTGCACCGGCTGCGCTGTGGTGTCTTCGATGTCTGGTGAGTTTTGGTCGGTTCGATAGGGAGGGTGGAATCCCCGCTATCGAACCTGACCAGTCAACAACCTTGGCAGGCCGCTGGTGGCTGAGGCTCGTTTAGCACCGGTGGGTGCGGTTGTCACGCGATTGTCGCACCGGGTGCGTGCGCTCGTGGCACGATCATTTCTACCCACAATCGCTTCCCTCGGCTTTTGACCGGATGGCCTTTCGCCGCTTGTACCGCACTGACAGTGGCCCTCGGGTCAAGCCCGAGGGTAGCGAGCGTGGGGGTGACATCCGCAGCGGGCTATGAGGCCGCTAATTCCACAGCTTGTCGATCGCTTGCGTGTCGCGCACGGCGCCGCGGGCTGCCGATGTGGCAAAGGCCGCATAGGCTTTAAGCGCTGTGGTGACATTGCGCTTGCGGGGATGAGCGGGCTTCCAGCCGAGCTGGTCCTGGTCGTGCCGGCGCTGGATCAATTCGTCGTCGCTCACCAGGAGCGTGATGGTGCGGCTAGGGATATCGATCTCGATCGTGTCGCCTTCCCGCACGAGGCCGATCGTGCCGCCTTCCGCTGCTTCAGGCGAAACGTGGCCGATGGAGAGGCCCGACGTGCCGCCGGAAAAGCGCCCATCGGTCAGCAGAGCGCAGGCTTTGCCAAGCCCCTTCGACTTCAGATAGCTCGTGGGATAGAGCATTTCCTGCATGCCGGGACCGCCGCGCGGGCCTTCATAGCGGATGACGAGGACGTCGCCTTCTTTGATCTGGTTGCTCAGGATCGCCTTGACCGTGTCGTCCTGGGATTCAAACACCCGCGCGGGACCGGTGAATTTGAGGATCGACTCATCGACGCCCGCCGTCTTCACGATGCAGCCATCGATGGCGATATTGCCCTTTAGAACAGCCAAGCCGCCATCCTTGGAGAAGGGGTGATCGGCCGAACGGATCGCGCCGTGCTTGCGGTCGAGGTCGAGTTCGGCCCAGCGATTGCTTTGCGAAAAGGCCTGCGTGGTCCGCACGCCACCGGGCGCGGCCATATAGAATTGCCTGACGCTTTCCGAATTGGTGCGGGAAATATCCCATTTGTCGATGGCGTCACCCATCGTGGCGGCATGAACCGTCGGCTCGGCGCGATTGATGAGGCCAGCCCGGTCGAGCTGGCCGAGAATGGCAAAAATACCGCCGGCGCGATGGACGTCTTCCATATGGACGTCGTTCTTGGCCGGGGCGACCTTGCTCAGCACCGGCACCTTGAGGCTGAGGCGGTTGATGTCGTCCATGGTGAAATCGACATTGCCTTCATGGGCGGCGGCCAGGATATGGAGCACCGTATTGGTGGAGCCGCCCATGGAGATATCAAGCGCCATAGCGTTTTCGAAGGCGGCCTTGGTGGCGATGGAGCGCGGCAAAACCGTTGCATCGTCCTGCTCGTACCAGCGGCGAGCGAGGTCGACGATCAGGTGACCGGCCTCCTGGAACAGCCGCTTGCGATCCGAATGGGTGGCGAGCGTCGAGCCATTGCCGGGCAGGGAGAGGCCCAAAGCTTCGGTGAGGCAGTTCATGGAATTGGCGGTGAACATGCCCGAGCAGGAGCCGCAGGTGGGGCAGGCGGCTTCTTCCACGGCCTGCACTTCGGCATCGGTGTAGTGCTCGTCGGCGGCCATCACCATGGCGTCCACCAGGTCGAGCGCCTGCAGCTTGCCCTTGATCATGGCCTTGCCCGCTTCCATCGGGCCGCCGGACACAAACACCACGGGAATATTGAGCCGCATGGCGGCGTTGAGCATGCCGGGGGTGATCTTGTCGCAGTTGGAAATGCACACCATGGCGTCTGCGGTATGGGCATTGACCATGTATTCCACCGAGTCCGCGATGATGTCGCGCGAGGGTAGGGAATACAGCATGCCGTCATGTCCCATGGCGATGCCGTCATCGACTGCGATCGTATTGAATTCCTTGGCGACGCCACCGGCGGCCTCGATTTCGCGGGCA
>CAKTFF010000441.1 GCA_934553185.1 uncultured Devosia sp. | reverse complement strand
CCGCCCAGGATAACGGCAAGGAGGCGTCGGCCATTCCGCTCAACGGTTGCCACCATGTTGAGCCCGGAGGCGCAGACATAGCCTGTTTTCATGCCCGTGGTGCCGGCAAAGCTGGCGAGGAGCTTGTTTTCGGACTGCAGCGCCTTGCCGTTGAGCATCACCGTGCCGGTGCCGAAAATGGGCATGTATTGGGGAAAGCTTTGGCGGATATAGAGCGACAGGACCGCGAGGTCGCGCGCGGACGTGACCTGGGCCGCGTCATGCAGACCATTGGGATTGCTGTAATGGGTGGCCGACAAGCCCATGCGCGTGGCCGCATCGTTCATCAGGGCAACGAAATCAGCCTCGTTGCCGCCTACTGTCTCGGCGATGGCAAGCGCAACATCATTGGCGGATTTGACCAGCATGACATAAAGCGCATCTTCAAGCGACAGGCCACTGCCGACCGCGAGTCCGGACTTGGATGGCGCCTGGTTGAAAGCTTCACGCGAGATCACGACCGGCGTCTGCAGGTTCACCTTGCCCAACGCAATCTGCTCGAAGGCGACATAGGCCGTCATCAGCTTGGTGAGCGATGCCGGGTGCCAGGGCTGGCCGGCGTCCTCGGCATAAAGCACGTCGAATGTGTCCATATCCACCAGCAGCATGGGATTGGCCCGAACGGGCGCAAGGCTCAGAAGCGAGAGGAGGAGAACAACAACAAGTCGGCGGGCAAGCAGCACGGTGGGACGGCTCCGAAACGGCAGGGATGGGGTCTCTTAGCAGTGCAGGGCGTCTATCTCAATGCGCGACGCCCGGTGGTGACGGCGTTTTGAGCAGGTCCTGGGCGCATGGGTGTTGCCCCCTTGTGCCCTAGGCACAAAGGGGAACTGTTGCTATATCTCCGGCACAGCAAGCCTCCCGCGAGATCATCATGTCCCTTCACGACACTTCCAAATCGGCCAATTGCACGGCCATGTCCGACGTGCTCAACCGCATCGGCGACAAATGGAGCGTGATGGTGGTGGGCATGCTGGGCCGCAACGGCACGCTGCGTTTCAACGAGCTCAAGCGCATGATCAATGGCGTGTCGCAGCGCATGCTGACACTGACCTTGCGTAATCTCGAGCGCGATGGCCTCGTGACCCGCACCATTTATCCCGAAGTGCCGCCGCGCGTGGAATATGGCCTGACCGAAATGGGCAAGACGCTGGATGGCCCGATCAGCAAGCTGTGGGACTGGTCGGCCGAGCACCACACCGCCATCATCGAAGCGCGCGAAATCTATGATGCCCGCGATGCCGCTCTTGCCGCAGCCGCCGAGCCGCGCAAGATCGCCTACGCCCAGGGGTAGGATCGGGTAGCCACAATCGCTTGGTGGTGAGGGCGGTCTCCGCACTGCCTATCAGCAAACACAGTCGCTTCCCTCGGGCTCGACCCGAGGGTCTTTCGTCGCTTGTGCCGTAGGGAGAGTGGCCCTCGGGTCAAGCCCGAGGATAGCGCCGGTGGGTGGAGGTGCGTTGGGGTGGTTTCATAGCAGCAGGTGGCTAGACAAGGGCCACGATCTGCTTCTTGCGCCAGACGAACTGGTACCAGCTGGCCTGGAGCACCAGCATCATGGTGAAGCTTGCCGCATACGCGATCCAGATGCCGGTGAGGCCCAGGCTTGTCTGGCTCAGCCACACCGCGCCGGGCAGCTCGATGAGCAGAATGCAGGCGAGCGAGAGGAGCATGGGCACATAAACCGTGCCGCTGGCGCGCATGATGCCGGAGAACACCACGCTCCAGCCAAAGCACAGAATGCTCCAAAGGACGACATGGAGCAGCGTTTCGGTGAGTTCGATCACGGCGGGGTCGGTGATGAAGAGCGCCACCAAATGCTGGCTGAAGAGGTAAGCGAGAAGGATCAGCGTGCCGGTGATCACAAGGTTGAGGCTCAGCGCGGTGCGGGTGATCGGACGCAACTGCTCGAGTTGCCCGGCGCCAATGGCCTGAGCCGCAAAGATCGAGGCGGCGATGCCGATCGACATGGCGGGAAACTGCACATAGCTCATCACCTGCCCCAAAGCGCCGTAGGCGGCGGTGGCGTCCGAGCCGAAGCGGTTGACCAGCCCAACCACGACGATGCCAGCAATCGATGAGATCACCATTTGCAGGCCCGCAGGGATGCCGAGCTTGAGGATCAGGCCAAGCAGCCTGATGTTGGGCCGCAGCATGGCGCCCAGCAGCACCCGATCGGGGGCCAGCGGCATGTTGCGGGCGCGCATGTAAACAAACAGAAACACCAGCACGGTCACGAAGCCGGCGATAAAAGCCCAAGCGGCAGCCTCGACGCCCAATTGTGGCAGACCGAACCAGCCCAGGATCAAAGCCGGGGTGACCAGAAGGCTCACCACCATGGACATGATCAACGAAAACAAGGGCGTCACCGTATCACCCACGCCGCGCAGCACCGAGGTCACCACAAGGAACAGGAAAAAGCCGGGCATGCCGATCAGGACGATGCGCGCATAACCCACGGCCAGGCCGCGGATGTTTTCAGGCGCGCCGAGCACGGCCATGATCTCTTCGGTCCAGATGCCGCCAGCAATGGCGACGATCAGGCCCATGACC
>CAKTFF010000440.1 GCA_934553185.1 uncultured Devosia sp. | reverse complement strand
GCTGGACGTGTTTACGCCCGGCGGGGGCCGGGCGTTGCAGATGACCCTCGGCGATCGCTGAACCGCTAAGCGGACAGACGCATCGGTTCGGCGAAGCGTTCGATCGGCAGGTTCAGTGCTGCCACCAGGGAGCGATATTCCTGACGGGCACTGGCGTGCGAGTTGGAGCCGGCATCGACACCGGCTTCGTCCACGGCGGGATCAAACACGGTTAGGCCTGTGTTGAAGAGCGCGCGGAAGATCACACGTTCGGCAATGCCGTCGGCAACGCGGCCGCCGAAACGCGACGCGATGTTTTCAAGTGTTGCATGCACCTGACGGGCATTGCGCGAACCCAGCATGGAAATGCGATTACGCACCAAGATCCAGTCGATGGTGTCCCCATCGACAGCCATGCGCTCGGATCGGGCTTTCTGCACGAGACGAGCATAGTGGCTGGTTTCCATCGGCATGCCGGTTTGCGGATCTACGCGCGCCAAGACGTTGAGGTCGATCAGGCTGTCATTGACCGGCGTGATCAGAGTGTCGGCGATGGAGTGTGCGAGACGGGTAAGGTTGGTGTCGAAGCCCGGCGTGTCGACCACAAGGAAGTCTACGCTGTCTTCCACTTCGCCGACGGCGCGCCGAAACACCTCGAACTCGGCGCGATTATTGTCGCGCACGGAATCGCCCCAGGCTGACGGCAGATGATAGTGCTTGGGATTGGGCAGCGAGAGGCCGCGCTCCTGCACGTAGCTGCGCCGATTACGCACATAATGCGTAAAAGTCTGCTGCCGGCTGTCGACGTCGATCGTCGCGACGCGGTAGCCTGCGTAAAGCAGGTAGACCGCCAGGTGGAATGCGGTTGTCGATTTGCCCGACCCGCCTTTTTCATTTCCCACCACAATGACATGCGCTCCGCTGCGTGCCATCGCCATCCCCTCAAATCAGTGTTGCATAACGCCTGAGCAGAGAACGGCCGGCATGGTTAACGCCTGCTTAACGGCGAGGTGGGCAGAACCGCGGCTTACGTTAAATTGATGGTAGCGTTTGTGGCAGAGCTACGCCGTGCGCCTGAGTCTCGCCTAGAGGAGACCCAGCCGGGCCAGGTCGGCAGCGATCTCCATGGAATTGTCGTTCTCGTGGGCACCGGCATCCGGAGGGGCATCTTCAGGTCGAAGGTAGCGCCACCCCTGGAACGGTCGCTTGGGGAACGGAATGGTGCGCACCAGTTCGGGCGTCATGACGATGTCGCAGTAATCCTTGCCCTCCTCATTGGTATAGGGCGCGAGGCGCAGAATGGGTTGGCGGCAGACGATGCTCCCGGCAATGACCCAGTAGATCGAGCTGACGCCTTCCATTTCACCGCGGCGCTTGGGCATCATGCGGGTGCGATGGACGTGAACGTCTTCGCCATAGTCAGCACCCCACCAATGGGCACGTTCATTGCGGTAGCTTTCCAGCTCCTCGAAGCTGGAAATGCCCACGCACAGCTTGACCATGTGGATCATGCCAGCGTGCCTCGCTTGACCCGGCCCTGAATGACATCGATCTCGTCGTCGTCCACGATCCAAGGCTCCTGAAGGGCCAGCGCCAGCCAGGACTGGAAAGCGGGCAGCGCATAGATTGCCTCAACATAAGCGGCAGCGCGATCGGAGACAGGAAGGGCATAGGTCCGCAATCGCGTTGCGAGTGGCGCAAACATGGCGTCGGCCGCCGAGAAGGCGCCGAACAGAAACGGACCGCCGGATTTCTCCAGCAGATCGCCCCAAAGTGTCTCGATGCGGTGCAGGTCCTTGTGGACGGCGTCGACGCTGACCTTGCCCGGATGGGCGGCACGCAGATTCATGGGCGCGTGGCTACGGATGGACTGGAAACCCGCATGCATTTCTGCGGCCGCGGCGCGAGCCTGAGCACGCTGATGGGTGTCGGCGGGCCAGATCGGCTTATCGGGAAAGCGGTCCGCAAGGTACTCGATGATGGCGATGGTTTCGGGAACCACCAGATCACCGTCGAGGAGCACCGGGACCTTGCCGGTTGGTGAGTGCGCGGCCAGATGCTCTTTCCAGCCGGGTCCGGAAAGCTGCAGCACCTCATCCTCGAAGGGAATTTCGAAGTGCTTCAGCACCAGCCATGGACGCAGCGACCAGGTGGAATAATTGCGGTTGCCGATCAGCAGTTTCAATGCGGGTACCTCCCAAGCACGAAGGGCGCCAAGGTGTCCCCCGAGCGCCCTTCGAATATGTCACTGTGAAGAACTCTAGCGTCGCTTAGACGCCTGCAACTACGGAGAAAACCAGTCCCATGGACGCAAGGCAAACCAGGGTCCAGCTGGCAGAACGCCACATCGTTGTGGCTCTCGGTTGACTACGCATAGATCGCTCCTTGTCAGCCATTCACACCGGGCTCTGCGGCTGCAGCTTCCGGTAAATGAGACGTTAACCGCCACCTAAATGCGTGGCAAGCCATCTTGGTTCAAGCCCCACAACACCTGACTGCTGCGCAGTTAGAACGAAGCTACTTCGACCGGCGCAATTTTACTGATCGTCAGAAGAGGCCGAACCACAGGCCGGCAATACCGAGGAAAGCGAAAAAGCCAACCACGTCGGTAACGG
>CAKTFF010000439.1 GCA_934553185.1 uncultured Devosia sp. | reverse complement strand
GCTCTGGTGGGTGCGCAATACGCCCTGTTGCGGCCCGACTTCAGCAAGACGCGGGCCTCTGCGCTGGCGCGGCGCGATCACGACCTGGCTGCGGGCAAACCGGCGCAGAACGTGCTGATCGCCATGGGCGGCGGAGACGAGCATGATGCCACCGGCTGGGTTCTCGATGGCCTGGCGCTTCTGGCCGAGGCGCACGATCTCACCCTGCATGCCCTGATCGGCGCCGCTTATCCCCACGGCACGACCCTTGCCGAGCGGGCCGAACGGCTCGGTGCGCGGCTGGTGATCCATCGCGATGTCTGGGACATGGCGGCGCTGCTGGCGCGCATGGACCTGTGCGTTGGCGCTGCGGGCACGTCGGCCTGGGAGCGCTGTTGCCTGGGCCTGCCGGCCATCAACCTCGTTCTTGCCGACAATCAGCGCACCATTGCCGCCGAACTCGCCGCAGCCGGCGCTGCCGCCGATGGCGGGGTGTTCGACCCTTCGACCAATCCGGCACAATGGGCCGAGCGCCAGCTCCTGCCCCTCCTTCAGGCATCGCGCTTATCGCCCATCAGCCAGGCGACCCGCGCCGTCACCGATGGCGACGGCGTCCAGCGGGTCATCGGCGCAGCCTTTGCCCCGGCGGTGCGCCAGTCCACCCTTTCGCTCCGTGCGGCTCGCATCGAGGACGCCCAGCTCCTGCACCAATGGCAGTGCGACCCGCGCACCCGCCGCTTCGCCGTCACCCAAGGCGTGCCTGCCTGGGAGGACCACCTCCGCTGGTTCACCGGCAAGCTTGCCGACCCCAAGGCGCGGTTTTCCATTGCCGAAGCGGGCGGCATTGCCTGCGGCGTCATCCGGCTCGATCCTTCCCGCGCCACGCCCCCGCCGGGAGCGCCGCAACGCCCGTGGCGGGAAATTTCCATTCTTTCCGCGCCGGAATTTTATGGTTGCGGCGTTGCCTCGCGCGCCCTTAAAAACCTTCAGGCACAGCATACGGACGAGACGCTGGTGGCGCGGGTTTTGCCCGGCAACATCGCCTCGCAACGCTTGTTCGCAAGCGCCGGCTTCCGCCCCTATGCGCCCGAACTTCTTTTTTGGGATGCGTCGGACCCCCACCACACCACAACCGGGATCGCGTGATGAGCACCACCTTTACAGTTGGAAACAAGCGGATCGGATCCGATGCCGAGCCTTTCGTGATCGCCGAGATGAGCGGCAATCACAACGGTTCGCGCGAGCGGGCGCTGGAGATCGTGCGCGAGGCGGCCCGTTGCGGCGTCGATTGCCTCAAGTTCCAGACCTATACCGCCGACACCATCACCCTTGATTCTACCCTGCCCGATTTCGTGATCGAGGACCCCAAGAGCCTGTGGAACGGGCGTCAGCTGCATGACCTTTACGACGAGGCCCATACGCCCTGGCCATGGCACGCGGAACTGTTTGCCGCCGCGGCCGAGCTGGGGGTTCTGGCCTTTTCCACCCCGTTCGACGAAACGGCGGTGGATTTCCTCGACGGGCTCAACGTGCCCATGTTCAAGATCGCCTCGTTCGAGATGACCCACCTGCCCCTGATCGCCAAGGTGGCGCGCACCGGCAAGCCGATGATCATGTCCACCGGCATGGCCACGATCGAGGAGATCGATGAGGCCGTCGCCACCGCCCGCGAGCATGGCGCGCGCGACATCGTCCTGCTCAAATGCACCAGCCAGTATCCGGCCAATGCGTCGGACGCCAATCTCCTCACCATTCCCGACATGATGGCACGCTGGGGCACGCAGGTGGGTCTGTCCGATCATACATTGGGCACCGGCGTCGCCGTCGCGGCGGTGGTGCATGGCGCCACCGTTATCGAGAAGCACTTCACCCTTGATCGCAACGATGGTGGCGTCGATTCCGCCTTTTCCCTCGAGCCCTGGGAAATGCGGCTCCTCAAGGAAGAAACCACCCGCGCCTGGCATGCCGGCGGCGAGGTGCGTTATGGCGGCACGGAAAACGAAGCCAATTCACGCCGCTTCCGTCAATCGATCTATCCCTCGCGCCCAATCGCCCCCGGCGAAGTGTTCAGCCGCGACAATCTCAAAATCTGCCGCCCCGGCCTCAGCCTCGAACCACGCTATTTCGATCAGATCCTGGGCCAGCCAGCCCGCCGCCCGATCGGCATGGGCGAACGCCTGACCCAGGCCGACCTTTAGCGCACAAACGGCTTCCCAAAGCCGCCTGCATGGCTAAACCATGTAGAGGCAACTGAACGCGATCTCGCCGTCCTCGGAGGGGTCGGTATGCACCAGCAGCTTGTTGATGCCTTCGCCGGCGTCGCTGGCGCCCCAAAGGCGGATCTCGCTCGTGCCCGGTTCGGTGAAGCCACCGAGCAGCGTCACCGAAACGCCCATGGCCAGCCCATTATACCACGAGGCGATCAGCGGCGCGCGATTGGCGAGCCCGGGACGCACCGGATAGGGAAGGTTGGCGATGCTGGCCGCGCCGCTCAGCCCACCCAAAGCCGTCCAGGTGAGCCGGGCATTGACCATGACCACGCTGCCGATGCGCACAAAGGCGCCCTCTGCCTGCCCATAGCTGGGGGCTCCCGCCGCTGTTGCACCGCGCAGCTGGG
>CAKTFF010000438.1 GCA_934553185.1 uncultured Devosia sp. | reverse complement strand
GGTTTCACCCGGCTCGAAGCGATACATCAACGCATCATAGGGATGGGCCTCATAGCCGATTGCTTCGGCCATCTCGCGGTTGAGCGCGACGGTCTGCTCAAGAATGGGAACAAACTGGCTGAAGTCGCTTTCGGCGCGCGCCTTGGCCCAAACGGCATGACCGTCCGAACCGAGCTCGGCGCGCTTGCGCGTCAACTCGGCCGGAATGGCGAGGTGCCAGTCGATGGCTTCGCGCACCTGGGCGACCATGCGCTTTTCCACAGCTTCATCGCCCATCGTGGCCACTTCGGCCTCAGCCTTGTCCAGCTGGCTGCGCGTTTGGGCCGAAACCAGCAGGTCACGGGTCAGAACCGACAGGGTTGCCAGCTGCTTGCCACGGGTTTCATGGCCGCCATGGGGCATCATGGTGCGCGAATCCCAGCTCAGGATCGACTGGGCGTTGAGGAGGTCGTTCACCTGCCCCACAGTTTCCATAAGCTGCGCGTAACTCATTGATTTAGCGTTCTTTCTCGTTCTACCCGGCTGATTTTGCCGCTTTGTTGATCGGGTGCTTGACGACGCCCGTTCGGTGTGCACATTTGTGTTTCATCAGATTGTCGACAATCTAACGAGCTAATGTTGGACAGGGAATCTGAGCATTGTCAAGCGACGGAAAACAGCCTCGGGGAAAAGAGTGGAAGCGCTGAAATGAGCAGTGATCTGGGGGGCTTGTCGTCCAATTCCGAGGCTTTGGTGGCCATGGCCGTATGCGGCTATGTCAGCACGCCATCGCTGCGGCCGGGCCATTACACGCACTATCCCGATGGCCGCGGCGTCATCCTGCCCGGCATGTTCGGCGTGACCTACAACGCATCTGTCGGCGACCGCGCCTTTGGCTGGGCCGGCGACCATGTCGAGCCCGGCGTGTCCATTGCCCATCCCGATGAAAAGTCGGACATGGCGCTGCATTACCTCTCCTGCGTGGGCAACGAAGCCACGGTGATGAGCGGCCTTGCCAAAGGCGCCAAGGGCACCGTCACGGGCGAGCATGCCCGCCTCCTGGTCGCCTTTGCGCCCGAGGTCAACGAGCTGCTCAATACCGGCGACCAGATCCAGATCGAGGCCGTCGGGCGCGGCATTGCGCTCAGCGAGTTCCCCCAGGTCGAGTTCAAGAAAACCAGTCCCCGACTGCTCCAGGCGCTGCGCCTTTCCCGTTCTGGCAATGGCGCGCTCAAGCTCCCCGTTGCCATCGAGCTGCCCATCGAAATCATGGGTTCGGGCGCCGAGCTCAATTCCGAATATGTCGACCAGGATTTGATGAGCGGCGACCGCGCCCTCATGGCCGATCTTGGCGTCGATCAGATGCGGCTGGGCGACATCATCGCCATCCGCCATGCCGACCACCATTTCGGCCGCTCCTATCGTGAGGGCGCCGTGTCGATCGCCATCTGCATCCACGGCGATTCCATCATGACCGGCCATGGCCCCGGCATCATGACGATCATGAGCTGTGCCGAAGGCGGCATCGAGTTCGAGATCGACCCCACAGCCAACCTCTCCAACTATTTCCGCATCGGAGCTGCCAAGTGACCGTCCAATTCAACGAAGCCGACCTCGTTGCCGTGTCGGTCGGCGGCGTCATCGCCCATCCCGGCTTTCCGGGCCTGCCCGCCGAGCCCTACCGGCTCGCCGCTGACGGCACCCCGTTCCTCCTGCCCGCCTGGGGCGGCATCGTCTATAATGTCTCGGTGGGGGATCGCGCCTTTGGCTGGGCCGCCGATTGTATCCATCCCGGCGTTTCCATCCGTGGCACCGATGATCTCAAGAACCGCGGCCTCAACGTTTTTGCGTGCCTGGGCAACACCGCCACGGTGATGACCGGCCAGGCGCAGGGCGCCAAGGGCGTCGTCACGGGCAAATCCGGGCGCTTTTCCGAACAGGTGATCATCCACTTCCCCGTGGACGTGCGCCGCAAGATGGCAGTGGGCGATCAGATCCTCGTTAAATCCTATGGCACCGGCCTCTCCATCACCGGCCATGAAGCCATCAACTGCAAGGGCCTTTCCCCCGACCTCCTCAAGGCGCTGCCCAGCCGGCAAGAAGACGGCATCCTCAAGTTTGGCGTGGTCGCCACCGTCCCGGCCTTTCTGGTTGGCGCCGGCGCCGGTCTCACCAGCGAGGGGGGAAGCCTTCATATGCAGTCCACCGACAAAACGGCGCTGGCCGAAGCAGGGCTCGACAACCTCAAGCTCGGCGACGTCGTCGCGATCGAAAACACTGACAGCCGCTACAACCACGGCTATCTGCGCGGCGCCATGAGCATCGGCGTCGTGGGGCAGACCGACGGCCCGCGTTCGGGCTACGGACCCGGCATGACCGTGATCATGACCGCCCCCAAGGGCGAGTTGGGCTGCTACACCGACGCCTCCGCCAACATCGCCTCCCTGCTCAAGCTCGAGGCGTAATCCGTGGCCATTACCCTCACCAATGTCGACAAGCCGAGCCTTGAGCGCTTCATGGCAGAGGGCTTTGAAGCCCTCGGCCTTTCCGCCGAAGACGCCAAGCTCTTTGCCGATGCGCTGATCTTTTCCGAGCTGCGCTTTCATCCCGGCCACGG
>CAKTFF010000437.1 GCA_934553185.1 uncultured Devosia sp. | reverse complement strand
GGCGTCGAGCGCGTGATACACATTGGCGAGGGTCTGCGCCTCAACGCCCTGGGAGGCGTCGACGACGAGGAGCGAGCCTTCGACGGCGGCCATGGAGCGGGAGACTTCATAGGCGAAGTCGACGTGGCCGGGCGTGTCGATGAGGTTGAGGATATAGGTTTCGCCGTCCTGGGCCTTATAGGACAGCCGGACGGTCTGGGCCTTGATGGTGATGCCGCGTTCGCGCTCGATATCCATGGAATCGAGCACCTGCTCCTTCATCTCGCGCTGGTCGAGACCGCCCGTGGTCTGGATCAGGCGATCGGCGAGGGTCGATTTGCCATGGTCGATATGGGCGACGATGGAAAAATTGCGGATGTGGGTTAAAGGCGTGGTCATGGGCTGCTCCTAGCAGAACGCCGGGATCAGGCAAAGATGGTTTTCAGCGGGTTAACGCCTGGCATGTGAGGCGATTTGGCTCGCTGGTGCGTTGAGGGGCATGCGCACAACATCCATGCTTGCCTTCGCTCTCCTGCTGCTTGCCGGTCCGGCTGGCGCGCAGTCGCTGCCGGCGCCGCTGCAGGATCTGGTGGATAGGATAACCGAAGAAACGCAGGAGGCTCCGGCCGAGCGACCGGCGCCGACGCGGCCGGTGCCGCCAAGCGTTGCGCCGGTGGAGCCGCCGCCGGTGCCCAAGCCACGGCCGCCGAGCCTGCCGGAAGCGCCGGCGGTGGAGGCACCGGAAGAGGCGGAGCTTGTAGAGGAAGACCCAGAGCCGCCAGCGGAAGAGGCGCTGGCGCCGGCAACGGAGCCTGTGGCAACGGATGCGCCGGAGCGGGTGTATCAGGTGGCGTGTCCGGCGGTGCTGACCGGGCTGGTGGAGGCGGAGATGGCGCCGCCGATCAGCGAAGGGGTATGCGGGGAGCAGTCGCCGCTGGTGGTGACGGCGGTGTGGAGCCGGGGGCGCATGGTGCCGCTGTCAGCGCCGGTGACCACCAATTGCCCCATGGCGAGCGCCCTGCCCCGCTGGCTCGAAATGGTGGACGGCTATGCCGCGGCGATGCTCGAGAGCCCGCTGGCGGCGGTGAGCATCGGTACGGGGTACCAATGCCGTCAGCGGGTCGGCGGGGAGCAGTCGAGCCTCTCCGAACATGGCTTTGCCAATGCGGTGGATGTGTCGGGGTTTACGCTCGAGAGTGGCGCGCAGATTTCGATGGCGAACGATTGGGACGGGGCGGAGGCGCCGGAAGGGCGGTTGTTGCGGCTGGCGCATGATGCGGCGTGCAGCGGGTTCACCACGGTGCTGGGGCCGGAGGCCAATGCCGAGCACGAAGATCACCTGCATTTCGACCTGGGATGCCATGGAGCAAGCTGCACGGCGCAGATCTGCGAGTGAGAGGATGATGCGGCCGGTTGATGCCGGCCGCTTTGTTCTTACTGCGCTGGCGCCGTTGCGGCGTCCGGCGTGGTGGTGGTGCCTCCGATTGCCGGGGGAGCGGCGGAATAGATGGCGGTGACGGCGTCGACGCTGATGCGGTCGGGGCTGCCTTCGGTGCAGTCGGGGCTGGTGGTTTCCACTTCTGCCTTGACCTTGCCATAGGCTTCGGTGGCGGTCGCTGCGTCCATGCTCAAGGCGCGTTCGAGGCGCAGCTTGTCGGCGTTCATGCCGGCAAAGATGTCCGGCTCGATGCTGAGGGAACACAACTCAATGACAGCGACCGTAGCGTAATAGCCGGTCAACATGTCGGCCTGCTTGGAGGCGACGCCGCCCACCTGGGCCGTGGGATCAATGGTGATCTTTGCCGTTTCGGGCGGGGGAAGGTCCTGAGCGGTGGCGGAGCCCAGAGCAAGGGCGAGGGCGGCGAGCACGGCAAGGGGGCGGATCATCGAATAAACCTCGAACGGTTGCTTGTTTCCCCTTTGAACGTTCCGATTATGGCTTGAGCACGGCGCGGCCGGTGCGACTTTCCTCGCACCGGCCGCTGCTTGTGCCGCCTTAGGGTTGCACGGGTGCCGTGGCAGGCGCTGCCGGGGCCGTTGCCGGCATGGTCATGCCATGGGGGTGCTCGGCATTGGGCAGGTGGGTCAGCAGCTCGCCATTGGCATCCACCGGCACGGGCTGGTTGTCGGGATAGTCGTAGAACACGCTATGGAGCGTCCAGTACGATCCGGCGATGACCACCAGAGCTGCCAAGAGGCCAGCGGGGACGCTGCCTAGAGCAGGCACGAGGCTGGGCAGGCGCAGGCCCGAAGGCAAGGGGTCGGCGGCGATCAGGAACAGCGTACCCATGATCAGAGCATGGCCGACCAGATCGATGCGACCGAAGGGGTAGACGGCGGCCGTGAAGATGATGATCAGCGCAATGGCCGACAACCGGCGGATCAGCGGCGTCCAGAGAAGGCCGAAGCCCATGGTGAACTCTGCCACCCCGGCCATGGGGATAAAGGTGTCGCGCGGCATACCAAAGGTCAGGAAGGGGCGTTCTTCCACAAGTGGGTAGAACCATTCGGCATAGGCGAACTTTTCAAGGCTCGACCACATCAGGGCAATAGCCACGCCCCAGCGCAGAACGGCGAACCGGTTCTGGTAGAACTTGCCTTGCGGGTTGGCCGCGAGAAACAGATAGCC
>CAKTFF010000436.1 GCA_934553185.1 uncultured Devosia sp. | reverse complement strand
GTGACGACCACTGCGAGCTCCAACTTTCGATAACAAACCCGCATCCCAGAAGGACCGCGGGGCCCGTCGGCCCCTGCGCATGGTTGAGGGTGTGATCATGGCGGCAGCTCCGCCACGATCGCTTGGCCGAACACCCCCTGCAGCTTGTCCGGTGTCATTGGCTCGAGCCTCTCTGGCTGCTCAGCATCCTCGCTGCCTCCGAACACCGCCCGGAGCATCGACACCTTGCCGCTGTAGCCAACCAAGATGGCGTTGACGTCTGCAGCCATGGCTTGCTGCTCGGACCATCCCAGCCAGCCCAAAGCGTATTCGGCGAGCTCGTCATAGAACTCCACCAGCGAGACTAGTTCCCCGGAGGGTTTTCCTCTCCTTCGCCTCCGGTGCTTTCCAGAACAGGGCGCCCGCCATTGGCGATGGTGGTCAGGTAGGTGATCACAGGGGTAACCAGATCGGCCATGCCGGTGGCGTAAACCTTTTCTGGCAGCTCGCGAGCCTCCTTACCCTCTGCGCCGATGCCAAGGGCGATCACGTTGACCAGCACGTCGAAGTCGAAGCGCCCGACCGCCTCCACGGCCGCCATGACCCCGCCCTTCATGCGCGAGATGTTCTGCGCGGCCTTCAAGCTTGGGCGGAGGGTGACCGTCTCGCTGTCGAGCTCGATCTCTACATTGCCGGCGCTAACATGTGTCTTTGTCATGTGAGTCCTTTCTGGGTCGTTACCGGCCGAGCGCTCGCCGCTGCCTACGGTTAAGCCGAGATGCCGGTTCTGGTGAAATGGTGATGGGTTGGCCGACGACATCCTCGCGCCAATGGTGGATGATCTCGGATTGGACGCCATCCTTGGTAATGGTGTCGCACTTGATGAAACCGCCCACTGTGGGCGTTGGGTACGCCTCTGGCGGCGTGCGCCGCTGCGCCTCCATGATCCTGATGCCGACGGCAATGGGTTCGAAGTTCCGGGCGGCCGGCATGCCGAAGACTCCCTGTTCGGCCAAGAGGCTTGGAGGCGGTGACGGGGAGACCACGAAGTGCGGTAGCTCTACCAACTCGAACGCCGCCACCTCGACAGTTCCACCGCGACCATTGCCCATGATGTGATCGGCAGTGAACATGAGGTAGGACTCTCCCCGGGCTCGATCATTGGACCAACCGGCAATGGCGATCTCCTGGCGTGTTTGGTGCCAGCTGCGCCGAGCCACATCTTGCACCACGATGGGCAGCCAGCTCAGGACGCTATCGAAAGAGCCACGCTCTGCCGGAAGCGCGTTCTGAAGCTGATCCCAGAACTCAGAGCGGCCCCTGGAGGTCAGAACGGCGGGACTGTCAGGAAAGCAGATCGTCTTTTCTCCGAGGCGACCGATCGTGCCGTCGGGGAGGTAGTGAGCGCCGTCGGTCATCACCACGACAGAATCGCCCAGGCGGAAGATGTTCACCGCTGTCATGCTGCAAGCTCCCGATCGAGGAGGCGAGACCATTGCCCATCTGAAGCATTATTCAGGGCCGCTTCGGCGATCTGGTTGAGGGCATTTACCGCAGCTCCGCCGAAGGCAGTCCAAGCATCTTGTCCGTCCATAAGGTTTCGGCGAAGGTCCGAGAAAAAGCCGCCAAACGCCGATTTGCCCTGATCATAGACTTCCTGCAATCGACGGGTGGCCTCTTCGGCAGCCGCCATCCCCTCAGCTAAATGACCAAGCTGGGCCCTCTGCTGCGGCGAGAGCTTGATGTTGTCGTTTGCCGCCTTGTTCAGCAGCTCTTGCTCGTACCGGAGCCGGGCGGCAGCCTCAGCGGTCATCCCAATGCTCTGCATCTCCAACTTTGCCTGACTGATCCGCTGTTCAGCGGATTGGACCAGGTCATTGTAGGCGTTCGTGGCCTTCTCGGCTGCGCTCTGGGCCTTTGACATCGCACCAGCGCTTTCTTCCGCCAGCCGGCTCGCAGCGTTGGCCGCCGCCTGGCCAGTAAGGGCTCCAAACCACTGGCCGGCGTAGTCCGTGCTGTTGATAGAGGCGGTGCGGCCAGCCAGTGCCGAAGCTTCCGCGTTGATGCGACCCTGCGCAGCGGTGCCGCCCAAGTTGGCAGGCGGGATAGTAAGGGTCGCGGGATCGATAAGTTGAATGGGATCATTGCCCATCAATTCGCGAAGAGCATTGAACGGGCCCATGAGGCCGTTGAGCTTTTCGGCGGCCTGCTGCACCAGCCACTCAATGCCCTTTAAAAATCCGTTTGCCGCGGCCTCACCAGCCACAATGAAGGCATCGGGCAGCGTCATGATGCCCGACTTCACAGTTTCAAATGCGACCAGGAAGTTCCGGGTCAGGAAATTGACGATCATCTTCGTTTGGTCGGCAAAGATGTCCATCTCAGTTGCCCACCAGCCAGACACGCTGGTGATGGCGGGCTGCAGGAGATCGTAGATGGCCCGGGCAGGAACCTGGAGCACGGCCGCTGCGACGTCGCCGAAGTTCACGGCGGTGGCACCCGCTTGGTGCATCTCCTGGGTCAAGGATGATACGCCCAGTGCAGCGATGCCGATGGCGGCCGCGATGTCGGTCAGATTCACCGCGCGGCGCTTGGCGGCGATGGAGTCTTCCTGTGCCGACAGGATCGAG
>CAKTFF010000435.1 GCA_934553185.1 uncultured Devosia sp. | reverse complement strand
CGGCGCTGACCTTGCCGGGCAGGCTCAAGTCACCCGAGGCGACCTTGAACACGTTGTCGACGCACAGAAGCGGCGCGTGGAGATTGGCATTGACCTTGAGGCCCGCAGTGACGCCATCGAAGTTGGCGTCGGCAATGCCGCTGATGAGCTCGAGCGGGATCGTCACTTCCACCGTGTCACCGGTGAAGGAGGTGGGATATTCCGGGCTGTCGATCAACAGCGGCACCTTAGGCCAGGTTGGCGGCACCTTGGGCGTGGTGCCTTCGGGAATGTCGTTGACCTTGAGGCCGCCTGGGCAAGCTTCATCCTCGCCGAGCACCACCCAGTGTGGATGCCAGATGTGACGGTTCACCCCGCCATGGGCAGCGTCGTCGAAATCGGGGTGGAAGGTTACGGCAAGCGCGACGATGCCCTGATCGGCGTCAAAGCCGATATCGCCACTGTTGAGGCTGGTCGGCCAGACATAGGCATAGACGTTCGATCCTTCGAACTTGCCGGTGGCATCAGGCTTGTCGATGCCGGCTTCACCGCGCACCCGGGTGGTGAAGACAGCATCTTCGCCCTTGCTCACAATGGTAGTTTCGATGATGTCGAACGAAGCCAAGACGGCTTCGTCTGGGTCGGTATGGATGCCGGTGTCGTGCGCGAAGCTCGGCGCAGCCGAAAGCGTTGCCAGCAGCGTTGCTGCCAGGAGAGGTAGACGGATCATAGAGAGAAGTCCTTTCTTCAGAGGCCTGGAGGGTTGAGAGGGTGATCCTTTTGGAACTCGGCCCAGGTGGCAGCCCGGGCTGAAGGATCGGCGGTTTCGTGTTCCCGGCAATTGACCCGCAACTCGTGCTGACCAAAGGCTGCGTCCACGAAAGAACAATGATGCGGTTGCGCCGCATCCGCATGTGCGTAAGGCTCGAAATAGCGGCAACTGACGCACATGCGTTGAATTGGAATGGTGCCGGTTTCCTGCAGATGCCGGATCATGGTGACGAGCGACACCAGCAGATCTTCTTGCTGCTGCGAGTCGAGTGCCTGAGCAGCCTGTTCAGCAACGCTTCGTGTCGCATGCGCCGTAGCTAGCGAGGCTAGGCCATGTTCAGTCAAGACGATGCGGGTCGAGCGCCGATCGCAAGGCGCTGCGGTCTTGAACAGCAAGCCCTTGCGCTCAAGTGCCGAAATGGAGTCGGTGGCCGAAGGCTGCGATACGCCCAGCTGAAGAGCGATGTCGCGTACGCTCATGCCATCTGGCCTGCCCTCCAGCGTAGCCAGAATCGTAAACTGCGTGGGATTTACGCCAGCGGCCCGGGCGCTGGCCCAGTCGTCGGCACGAAGGGCCGTGGCGACGCGTTCCAGACCTTCGTGGATTCGTAGCGGCAGCGATTTGGGTACGATTGGCGTTTCCATACGCTATACATATAGGACTCCTATGCATGTGCAAGTCTTTTCTCAAGTTGCCAATGTCCTGATCGGAGATGCCTGTCTGTATCGATAGCGACGGCGTGAGCGGCTGATGGTGGGTCTCTGGCTTGCCATGTATCCACACGGCGCGACGCCCCTTCGCTTGCGTCGAATCATAAGTCTGTGCTTATGTGTCTTCATGAGCGACACTGATATTTTCAAAGTGCTGGCCGATCCGACGCGACGCGCGGTGCTCGAGCGCCTGGCCGCTGCCGAAATGACCGCGACGCAATTGCGCGAAGGCTTCGCGATCAGCCAGCCGGCCATGAGCCAGCATCTTGCCGTGCTGCGCGGCGCCGGCCTCATCACCGAACGGCGCGAGGGGCGCTATGCCCATTATCGCGTTGCTCCCGAAGGCATGGCCCCGCTGCACGAATGGCTGGCGCGCTACCGCGCCTTCTGGCCGAGCCGGATCGACAATCTCAAGACCATGCTGAGGGAGATGGACCAATGAAGCAAGACGAACTGGTGTTCGAATGCGCCCTCGATGCCACGCCCGAAAAGGTCTGGCGTGCCCTGACCATCCCCGAATATCTCGCGCGCTGGCTGAAGCCTGCGGAAGAGCACATCGATCTCGCTGTTGTGACATCGCTGGAAAACAAGAGCCTCACCTATCGCTGGCGACAAACCGGGGTGGGCGCCGCAGGCGAAGTTGAGGACAGCCTCGTGACCTTTGACCTCACGCCGACCGAAGATGGCCGCACCTGGTTCCGTCTCACCCACGTTCCCTTGGCCAGCCCGACTGCCGCCAACAGCAACACCCTGCTGATGCGCGCCGCCTAACAGCCGCCCACCCACAGTTCCGACAGGAGATCGCCTATGCGCGACATGATGCAGCTCGTCCCTATGGTGGTCGAGCAATCGAGCCGTGGCGAACGCAGCTTCGATATCTACTCGCGGCTTTTGCGGGAGCGGATCATCTTTCTTAACGGGCAGATCGAGGACTCCATGGCGAGCCTGGTCTGCGCCCAGCTCTTGTTCTTAGAATCCGAAAGTCCCGGTAAGCCTATATACTTGTACATCAATTCGCCTGGCGGCGTCGTGACGGCGGCGCTTTCGATGTACGATACGATGCAGTTCATCAAGGCGCCGGTCGGCACGCTGTGCATGGGGATGGCCGCCTCCGCCGCCACGCTTGTTCTAGCCGCAGGCGCTGCCGGGC
>CAKTFF010000434.1 GCA_934553185.1 uncultured Devosia sp. | reverse complement strand
GCAGTGGACAGACGGCGTGCTCGGTGAACGCACAAGGTGGGTTGATCGCCTTGTTGAAATCAAGGGTGATGGTGTTTTCAGTGACGTCTTCACCATAGACGAAGCGGGACGCCGGGTAGGTGCTGTCGCGCGAGGTGAGGTCCCGAATGACGAATTGGGGGGATGTGGCAGTGCCGTGGGTGGCAAAGAGCTCGTAGCCTTGACCGTCGAGGGTGAAGACAGCCTTGTGGGTGGCTTCGACATCGGTGGGGATGGACTTGCTGGTATCCACGGTCATGCCCTTGGGCGTATCGAGCGCAACCCATTGCGCTTCGATGCGCCACTTGGGATCGGCAGGAAAATAGTCGATTGCACCCAAGGCGGCGGGCGCTGTGGATGCAGTGTCGCGGACGCGCAGGGCATTTTCTCCGTTAAGAGTGGTGACCTCGACCAACAGGTTTTCGACCGTGAACCGAGGCGGATGATATTTGTCGAGCTTTAGAGGCAGAGGCGAGCCATCCACAGGGGTGAAGCTCACAGCGCCATTGTCCTGAGTGATCGATCCGGCATAAGCGGGACCGGCCGAGAGAACCAGGTCATTGTCTGCCCCGGTGCCGAAGGTCACTGTGCCGTCTTCCAGCCAGAAGCGAGCGATGATGTTGAGCCAGCCCTCCGGTGCCTTCAATGCCGCAAGCCGACCGGCCTTCCAAGCTTCCAAATCAATAAGATAATTGGACATCGGTGTTCCTTAAGCTGGCATGCGTGGTACGCTGGCGAGCAGCCGCTGCGTATAGGTGTGACGTGGGTCGGCAAGAACACTGGCTGTCTTGCCCGCTTCGACAATGCAGCCCTTCTCCAAAATCACGATCTTTTCGCAGAGCGTGGCAACGACGCCGATGTCGTGGGAGACGAAAACAAGCGTCATCCGGACACTTAGTTGCTTGAGCAGCTCAGAAGGCTCATGACTCGCCTCCAAGAGCGGTGTCGAATTGATGCGCGGCACCGCCAAGCGACTGCGTATAGGGGTGCTGCGGTTGGCTAAACACGGTGCCGACAGGACCGGTTTCGACCACTTCACCTTTGCGCAAGACGGTGACTCGATCGACGATGCCCGCGACTACGGGCAGATCGTGGCTGATGAAGAGGAGCGCCATACTGCGCTCGCGCACAAGCCGGTCGAGAAGGCGGAGGATTTCGGCCTGAGTGGTGACATCAAGGGCCGTGGTTGGCTCGTCGGCAATGAGGAGCGATGGCTTGCACGCCAGCGCCATCGCGATAGCAACGCGCTGCCGCTGTCCGCCGGAGATTTCGTGCGGATAAGCGCGGGCGATGCGTTGGGGATCGGGCAGGGCCACATCAGCCATCAATGCGAGTATAGCCTGCTCCAAACCGACGCCTCCGAGGCGCTGACCATCGTGCCGGACGCGGCGGCGCAGTGGCCCGGCAATTTGGCGGCCGATACGCATTAGCGGATCAAGCGCTGTCAGAGGCTCCTGAAAGACCACGGCCGCGGCCGTGCCGCGCAACTGATTAAGCTGGCGCTCGGAAGCGCCAAGGACGGGTTTGCCCGCCAGGGTAATGGCTCCTGTTGCCCGCATGGTGGTTGGCAGCAGGCCAGTAGCGGCCATAGCGGTCAGTGACTTGCCCGAGCCGGATTCGCCGATCAGGCCGACGCGCTCGCCAGGCGCGATGGTGAGATCGACGCCCGAGAGAAGGCGGGCCGTTTTGGTCTGCAGGGAGAGCTGTTTTATGTCGAGCACAGCGGTCATCGGGTGCGCCTTGTAGGGTCGATGGTATCGCGCAGGCCGTCCGCCAGCAGGTTGATCCCGATGACCAGCGATACCAGCGCAATGCCTGGCGCGATGGCGCCAATCGGCGCGGTGTAAACCGTCCCTTGCGCTTCCTGAAGCAGCCGTCCCCAGGAGGCGTTGGGTGGCGGCGCGCCAAGCCCAAGGTAGGACAGCGAAGCTTCGGCAATAACGGCAAGGCCGAACTGGAGGGCAAAATTGACCGAGAGGGTGGGCCAGATATTGGGCAGGATATGTCCAAAGACGATGCCCAGCCATGTGGTGCCAGAGGTCCGCGCGGCTGTTATGAAGTCGAGCAGCAAGATGCGCTTGGCGAGAATGCGGGTGAGGCGCGCAATGATAGCGGAAAGGGCCAGACCAAGCGCAATAATGGCTGAGCCGAGATTGGCGGTGTCGGCTGCGGCTACGACCAGCATGGCGATAAGCAGGGTCGGAAAAGCGATAAGGATGTCGAGCGTTGCCGCCAAGGCATCGTCGAGCCATTTGCTGGCGAAAGCGGCCATGAGGCCAAGCGCGACACCGATAAGGGCGCCGATAGCAACGGCACAGGTCCCCACGATGAGAGCGATACGCGCGCCGATCATGATCTGGGTGAAGAAGTCTCGACCAAGCCGGTCCGTGCCTGCCCAATGCGCTAGCGACGGCGCTTCAAGGCGGCCTCCGGTCATGCCCGCTGGATCATAGGGCGTCCAGAACAGCGTCAACACAGCCATGGCAAGGTGGATGGAGACCAGCGCCACGCCCATCCACAACGTCCAGGAACCCCAATCGCGGCGGTGCGCCTTTGGGGAAGTTTGCTCGAGCATGGTCATGGTGCAGCAGCTCCC
>CAKTFF010000433.1 GCA_934553185.1 uncultured Devosia sp. | reverse complement strand
ATGTTGGCTTACCAAGGCCGCAATGTGGCGGAAATCCAGGCGTTTCTTGCCTGATGCAGAACCGCCACAATGCGGCGGGCCGATCACGTTAAGGTTAAGCGCGGTGACGCTGGAGGCACGACCTCGCCCTTCGGCAAGCTCGGGACGAGGTCTACTGGATACAAGAGTAGCCCTCATGGTGAGCCTGTCGAACCACGAGGGCGTGGCACCCACAGCCGTTACGCCCGCAACCCCGACCAAGCCGGATCGCTCGCATAGCTTTCCGTTGGAATCGTCAGAAGGTTACGGCCCCATACGTCGACGCTCATCAGCTTGGGGCCGTCATTGCCGCCCGGATCCTGGAAGAACATGATGACCCGCCCATTGGGCGCCCAGGTCGGGCCTTCCGCATGATAGCCCGAATAGAGCATCCGCTCGCCCGAGCCATCGGGGTTCATGACGCCGATGGAGAACTGCCCGCCGCCCTGGCGGGTAAAGGCGATCATGTCGCCGGTCGGCGACCAGACCGGGGTGGAATAGCTGCCCTGGCCAAAGCTCACGCGCTGCGCATTCCCTCCGCCGGCGCCCATCATGTAGATCTGCGGCGAGCCGCCACGATCGGACTCGAACACGATGCGCGATCCATCCGGCGAATAGCTCGGACCGGTGTCGATCGCGGCGCCCGAGGTCAGCTGCATCGGCTGTCCGCCGCCCGTACCCACGGCATAGATATTGGTGGCGCCGCCCTGCTCCACCGAAAACACCACCGTGCCGCCATCGGGCGAAAAGCGTGGGGCAAAAGTCATGGCGCCCACATTGGCCAGCTTTTGCTGGCGCCCGCTCGAAAGCTGCAGCAGATAAACCTGCGGATTGCCTTCGGCAAAGTTCATATAGGTGACCATGTCGCCATTGGGCGCAAAGCGCGGCGTCAGCGCCATGGTCGACCCATCGGTCAGGTACTGCACATTGGCGCCGTCCTGGTCCATGATGGCCAGGCGCCGGACGCGATTGGCCTTGGGACCGCTTTCCGCCGTATAGATGACGCGGGTGTCGAAATAGCCCGAGCCGCCAGTCAGCGCCGCATAGATGGCGTCTGAAATGATGTGCCCCACCCGGCGCGACGAGTTGGCGTCGGTATTGTAGCTCGACCCCACCACCTGCGCCCCCTGGCGGGTGTCCCACACGCGCACCGACGAGGAAATGGTGCCGCCGCGTTCCACCCCACCCATCACCAGCGCATCCACGTTGACGGTGCGCCAGGTGTTGAAATCGGGCGTATTGTTGACATCGCCCACCGCGATCGGCAGCGACGCCGCGTCAAGCGGCAGGAACAGCCCCGAACGGCGCAGATTGTTGCGCACGATCTCGGCGATCTCGCGCCCGAAAGTGGGGTCTGACGAGGCAAAATCAGGAATGGCGATCGGCAGCGGCCGGAAATTGGCGCCTTCCACCGTCACGTTGAGCTGGGCAAAGGCGTTGGGGGCAAAGCCGATCGCTAGCCCGCCTGCAAGGCCGAGTTTTAGCGCACTGCGCCGCGTGACAAGGGTCATTTCAGTCTCCATTTTCCGTCGGCCGGTGGTGGGTGAACACCGGAGCTCAAACTTGGTCAGGGTTTCAATGTAACGTTGATGTTCTGCCACTGACCGTAAGTGGCAGGCGAAAGCATGTCGTATGGGCCGCAGCCGGCAACTGCGCTCAAAGCCTTTTGAGCTACGAAGTTGAGTTCGGGATGGCTTAGCGACACCAGACGCGGAACATCGGCCAAGGTGCCATCCTGGTTGAGACGTACGTTCACAACAACTTCGAGGCCCGGCGTCTGCTCGTTGGGCAAGAGGTTCCAGCAGCTTTTGATCTTTGCAACAAAAGCGCCGATTTCGGTTACGCTCAGCGTTGCCGATGCGCCAGTCGTATCGCCAAGCGTCGGCGCGCCGCCCTGCCCGGTTGTCGCCCCGGTCGTTGTGTCGCGATTGATGATGGCGTTGATGTCGTCGGCCAGCGCAGCATCGAGCTGTGGTGGCGCGACCTCATCTTCGCGTTCGGCCGGCTCGGCTTCTTCAGCCTCTTCGGCTTCAGCCGCTTCCGCCTCGGCCACTCGCTGGCGTTCCTCTTCCTCGCGCTTCTTGCGTTCCGCTTCCGCATCCGCGAACTGCTGGCGCAGGGCGGCAAGATTCGTCGGCCGCGCAGCCGGTGTCGGCGCCGCAGGCTGCGGCGGTGTCGGCGCAACGGGCTCCGGCTCGGGTTCAGGCTCCGGCTCCGGCTCGGGTTCGGGCTCTGGCGCTGCTTCTTCCGCAGGCACGGTCGAGGCCACTTCAGCCGGACGCGTCGCCGGAACCGGCGCCTCTACAGGCGGTTCAGGCGTTGGCTCAGGTGGAGGCTCCGGCGTTGGCTCTGGCTGTGGCTCGGGTTCAGGAGTGGGCTCCGGCTCCGGCGCTGGTTCAGGCTCAGCAATGGGCTCAGGTTCAGGTTCCGGCTCGGCGACCGGCTCGGGTTCCGGCGCCGGGGCTGCTTCTGGTGCAGGCGCGGCATTGGTCACTGGCGCTGGCGTCGGGATGTCGGCCTCGGCAGGCGTCGGCTGGTCTTCTTCGGTGTTGCCGGTGGGCTGCGCCAGCTCAGCCGGCTGGTCGTCCTCGACAATGGACGGC
>CAKTFF010000432.1 GCA_934553185.1 uncultured Devosia sp. | reverse complement strand
ATCGTGTTGACATCCTCCATGACGTGGGCAAGTCGCTCAATCCGGCCATCGACCTCGGGCAGATCGAGGGCGGCTTTGTGCAGGGCATGGGGTGGCTGACCAGCGAGGAACTGGTTTGGGACGGCAAGGGTGAACTGCGCACCAAGGCGCCATCGACCTATAAGATCCCGCTCGCTTCAGACGTGCCGCCCATCTTCAACGTCAGGTTGGCTGAGTGGTCGAGCAATGCAGAGCCCAATATCGGGCGATCCAAGGCGGTCGGCGAGCCGCCCTTCATGCTGGCGCTCAGCGTGGTGGAGGCGCTGGGCATGGCGGTGGCGAGCGTCGCCGATTATCGCCATGCGCCCAAGCTCCATACCCCGGTGACGCCGGAGCGGGTGTTGATGGGTGTTCAGCGTCTCAAGCGGGAGGCGCACGCTTGAGGCGGGTGTTGCCTTTCCTGTTGATCGGGACACGACGCGATGGCCGCGAATGCGGGGTATTTCGATGACCTCGCGCCTGGCCCAACTCACCCGCTTTCTCGCCAGCAATGGGCAGGCCATCTTCTGCGAGTTGGCGTCGGTGCGCGGGTCTTCGCCCAGAGAGCAGGGGACCTTTATGCTGGTCGGTCGCTCTAATATTTTCGGAACGATCGGGGGTGGAGCGCTGGAATACCTGGTGATCGAGCATGCGCGCCGGTTGATCGCTGACGGGCAGGCCGAGGCCGTGATGGATGTTCCTCTTGGTCCCGAGATCGGTCAATGCTGCGGTGGACGCGTGGAGGTCGCCCTGCACTATGCCGATGCAAGGCGCCGGGAAGACCTAACGGCCCTTGTCGCCGCGGAGGACGACGCGCTGCCCCATGTCTACGTGTTTGGCGCCGGTAATGTCGGCCGTGCCCTGGCGCATATTCTTTCGATCTTGCCCGTTCGGCTTGAGGTTGTGGATACACGGCGTGAGGAGTTGGCGCTGCTGCCACATGGTATTGTCAGCCGCGCCGTGGCGATGCCCGAGGCGGTAGTGCGATCTGCGCCGGAAGGCAGTTCGTTCGTGATCCTGACCCATGACCACGCGCTTGACTTTCTGCTTGGCCAGGAAGCCCTCGCGCGGAGCGATGCACCCTATATCGGCATGGTGGGATCGCGCACCAAAAGGGCGCGCTTTGCTTCTTGGTTCGCTGCCGAAGGGGGCGATCCCGAGGCTCTGGAGCGGCTGATCTGCCCCATTGGGCAACAAGGGCTTGGGGATAAACGGCCGGAAGTCATCGCGGCTATAGCGGCGGCTGAAATAATGGTCCACATTGGCCGTCGGGAAGCTTTATCTGAGCGCGCGCACACCCCTCAAGCCATGGGGGTGGTGATTGGACGCTAGTATGCCGTATCGGCTGGAATTAACCGGTATTACCAAGCGCTTTCCCGGCGTTCTTGCCAATGACAACGTGTCCTTCGCGGTTCTTCCCGGCGAAATCCACGCTCTGCTCGGTGAAAACGGCGCCGGCAAATCTACGCTCGTCAAAATGATCTACGGGATCATGCAGCCTGATGCCGGTGAAATCCGCTGGAACGGTGCACCGGTTACCGTTGCCAACCCTAAGGCCGCCCGCAAGCTTGGCATCGGCATGGTGTTCCAGCACTTTTCCCTGTTCGAGGCGCTGACGGTTCTGGAGAACATTGCGCTAGGCATGGACAGCAAGATTGCTTCGCGTGATCTCGAAGCGCGTATCAGGGCCGTGATGGCGCAATATGGCCTTCTTCTCGATCCGCATCGGACAGTGGCGACGCTGTCAGTCGGCGAGCGGCAGCGCATCGAGATCGTGCGGGCTCTGTTGCTTGAGCCGAAGCTGCTGATCATGGACGAGCCCACTTCGGTGCTGACGCCGCAGGAGGTGGAACAACTCTTTACCGTGCTGCGCAAGCTGGCGGCCGAGGGCTGCTCGATCCTTTATATTTCTCACAAGCTGGGCGAGATCAAAGCCTTGTGCGACACGGCGACAATCCTGCGCGGCGGAAAGCTGGTGGATACCTGCGATCCCAAAGCAGAAACGTCGCGCTCCATGGCCGAAAAGATGATCGGCGCCGGGCTCAAGGACATCGTGCGTGGCGAAGGACGCCGGCTTGGTCCGCCCAAGCTGGTTGTGTCGCGGCTGCGCACGGAGAAGGCGGGTCACTTCGATGTGCCGGTTGATGGCGTGAGCTTCACGGTGCGTGAAGGGGAAATCTTCGGCATCGCCGGAGTGGCCGGCAATGGGCAAAATGCCCTGCTGGATGCTCTTTCAGGCGAGATCCGCAGCGACGACCGGGATGCCATAACCATTGACGGCTATGGCATCGGCCAGCTCGACACAACTGGACGGCGCAAGCGTGGCCTCTGTGCGGTTCCTGAAGAGCGCAATGGCCACGCTGCAGTCGGGGATTTTTCGCTGAGCGATAATTCGGTGCTGACCGCCCGCGACCGGCTGGCGGTGGGCGACGCGCTCAAGCGGGTGTCTCTGGGCTATTTCCAGCAGACCTCGACCGGCACCATCCTCAGTTCCATCACCACCGGCCTGTCCACGCTGGAAAACATGGGCATCCGCATGATCGACAACTTCGTCGGCGGCTATTTGAACTTCGCGGTGATCTTCCTCGCGCTGGCGGTAATGAGTCCG
>CAKTFF010000431.1 GCA_934553185.1 uncultured Devosia sp. | reverse complement strand
CATGCCAATTTCCTTCTTAACGTCGACAATGCCTCGGCCTTTGATGTCGAGACGCTGGGTGAAACGGTGCGCAACAAGGTGCGGGCGCATTCCGGCATCGAGCTCAAGTGGGAAATCAGGCGGATGGGCCATTTCGTGCCGGGGCAGGAGGTACGCGAGTTCCTCGATGGCGCAGTGTTCACGGGGGCGGTTTGATGCTGAATAACGTTTATTGGCACCCAAAGAACCCCTCACCCGTCTCGGCCTGCGGCCGATCCACCCTCTCCCTCAAGGGGAGAGGGGCGGCTCCGTGCTCGCCCAACACTCTGAGCCCACCTTCTCCCCTTGAGGGAGAAGGTGCCCCGCAGGGGCGGATGAGGGGTCTTTTCTCACAATTTACCCACGTTGATCGGACCTCCCTATGAGCAAGCATGTCGCCGTCCTCATGGGCGGGGTCTCCAATGAGCGTCCCGTTTCGCTGGTGTCGGGCAAGGCCTGCGCCGATGCTTTGCGCAACGCCGGGTATCGTGTGACCGAGGTCGATGTCGGCTATGACATTGCCGAGCGGTTGCGCGAGGTGGCGCCGGATGTGGCGTTCAACGCGCTGCATGGCCGCTTCGGCGAAGACGGCACGATCCAGGGCGTGCTGGAGTTCTTGCGCATTCCCTATACGCATTCGGGTGTGCTGGCTTCGGCTTTGGCGATGAACAAGCACCAAGCCAAGATCATGCTGAAAGCGGCCGGCGTTCCGGTGACCGATCATGTGGTGGCCAGCCGCGCCGAGGTAGGGCGCGCCCATGTCATGGCGACGCCCTATGTGGTCAAGCCCGTGGCCGATGGGTCGAGCTTTGGCATCATGATCGTGAAGTCCGACCAGACGCACCCGCCCCAGGAAATCCTGGGCGAAGACTGGAAGGGTGGCGAGGAGCTGATGGTGGAGCGCTATATTCCCGGGCGTGAGCTGACCTGCGCGGTGATGGGCGATGTGGCGCTGCCGGTGACCGAGATCGTGACAGACCTCGCCTTCTATAACTACGAGGCGAAATATTCCGTGGGTGGATCACAACATGTGGTCCCGGCACAAATTTCACCGAATATTTACGACAAAGTTCAAAAGATGAGCCTCCTGGCGCATGCGGCGCTGGGCTGCCGTGGCGTCACACGATGCGACTTCCGCTTCAACGACGCTGCAGGCCCTGAGGGTGAACTTGTCTGCCTGGAAATCAACACCCAGCCCGGCATGACGCCTACATCGCTGGCGCCCGAACAGGCGCTGCATGCAGGGCATTCCTTTGAAGAACTGGTCTCCTGGATGGTGGAGGACGCGAGTTGCAACAGGTAAAAAGCGAGACCTTTCTCGCTGGCGCACGGATGGTGGATCCGCGCGCGTTGCCTGTTGTTGTCCGCTCGCCGCGGCGCCGCATCGCCAATAACTGGAGCCGCGCCTGGGTGCTTCATCGCACCCTGATGCTGCGCAGCGCCGCCTTGGCCCTGCTGGCAGCGGGTGCCATCACGACCTATCAGTTGCGCGAACCGATCGGGGTTGGCGCCGGCGTGGTCTGGGAGGCGGCGCAGGGACGCTTTGCCGCTGCCGGGCTGACCATCGGCGAAATCTCGATCACCGGGCAGACGCTGACTGGCGAGCAGGCGATTTTCGACGCGCTGGGTGTCGAGCCTTATACATCCACGGTCAGCTTCGATGTCGAAACGGCCCGACAGCGCATTGCCGCCCTGCCGGCGGTGGAAAGCGTCACCGTGCGCAAGACCTATCCGGGCGACATCGTGGTGGCCATCACCGAAAAAGTGCCGGTGGCGCGCTGGCGCGTGGACGGGATCACCTTTGTGGTGGACGGGGCGGGTGACCAGATCGGGGAAGATCACGGCGCCTATGGCGAGCTTCCTCTGGTTGTGGGCGACGGCGCCAATGACGATGCCATGGTGATGATCCGGGCGCTTGAGCAGCATCCGGCGCTCAAGGACGGCTTGATGGCGCTGTCGCGCATCGCAGACCGCCGCTGGGACCTGATCTATGATACGGGTCTGCGCGTGCAATTGCCCGAGCTGGGCGTGGCACGCGCGCTGCGCAACCTCGAATTCTACCAGGCGCAGTTTCAACTACTCCAACGCGACGTCACGGTGATCGACCTGCGTGTGGATACCGTTGTGGCTGTGCGGCCGACCAAGACCGATGAGGAACTGGCCGCCCAAGAAGAAGAGCGCAAAGCGGCGATTGCCGAGCGCGCCAAATCCGAGCTGCCCTATCCATTGCCGCCGCGCAACCTGCCGTCCGCGTCCTTCCCCCAACCGACTGCCACACCACAATGATGACCGATGCAATGACGTCCCGGCTTCGCCCCCTGCAGCCGGGCAAGACTTCCCTGGTTGCCGTGCTCGACATCGGCTCGACCAAGATCTGCTGCGTCATCGCCCGCTTGACGCCGCGAGCGGAAAGCAAGGCTCTGCGAGGCCGGTCGCACCAGGCCGAGGTGATCGGCTTTGGCTATGGGCCATCCTCGGGCGTCAAGAGCGGGGTGGTCACCGACATCGAGAAGGCCGAGCATGCCATTCGTACCGTGGTAGGCATGGCCGAGCGCGCCGCGGGGGTGACGCTGGAATCGGTGATCGTGAACGTCACCGCCGGCCGGCTGGGGTCGGAGAC
>CAKTFF010000430.1 GCA_934553185.1 uncultured Devosia sp. | reverse complement strand
CCTGTGGGGCGGGCTAGATTGGTGGGCGATGACCACGTTCCACGGCAGGCCGGCCTTGGTCTTCCAAGGCTCCTGCCTCGCAATGGTCGCTAGGTGCTGGCGGGCGTGGGCATATCATCCTCCAGCCGCCAGTTTTCGAACCAATCCCAAAGGAGCTCCATCTCAGCAGGAATGATGCTGTGCCCACGACCATGCGTGATCGTGTATTTCAGCACCTCTTCGCCTGCAGAGTTGGTCCAGCCATAGGTTTCAAATCGCCCGTTCTGGGTTTCTGAAGCGGGGGTCGTGGTGGTGCCTTCTGCATCATTACGGGCGATCCAGTACGCCAAAGCGGGGTTCATCGCGTAAGAGGCTTCGTTCTCCTGAGGCTCTGCGAGTTCGCCGGGCCAGAAGTCGAACTCACCCCAGATGAGATAATAGGGCAGCGGGTTGCCCGCAGTATCATCCGAGGTTCCGCCGCCGGAGGTGGAGCCCAAAGCTGCGAAATGGCGGGAAAGCTCAAGATCGCGACCAACGGCATGCGTCATGGCACTGCCATTTGACTGGCCGCTGAGATAGATGCGGGACTGGTCGACGTTGTAGTCGGCGTTGACCTGATCAACTAATGCGTCGATGAACTTGATGTCCGTACTGTTGTTGGACACATCCCAGCCGGTGCGGTTGGCGGTGTTGAGGCCAGCCGGAACCACCAGGATAAAGCCTTCCGCATCGGCGATTTCCCACCAGCGGGAATAATCGAACATGGCGTTCATGGTCATGCCCGAGCCGTGCAAGGCATAAACAAGTGGAGCAGGTTCGCCGGCGTCCTTCACGGCTTGGGGCACGTAGACCAGATATTCACGGAGACGGCCGTCGACTTCCATGGTCTTGGCCTCGACCCCGAGCGCTTCGTAGTCGGGACGTGAGCCAACGGTGTTGCCGCCAGCCGCGCCGCCATAGCGGGTATATTTGGCGAGGAAGCCGTCGTAGAGCGTCGCCGCATCCAAGCTGTCGAGATCCTGGTTTTCCAGCACCGACACTTGGAGGCGCGAACTGGGCGCGACGAAATATCCCAGCGTGCCGTCCTCCTGAGTGTAGGTCGTTCCACCCTCGACCGTCTCGCCTTCGGAACCCACGTGGTTGGTTTCCATCCAGTATTGCGCGACGGCCTCGGCATCACCCGCAAGCTCGTCCGGCTCGATCATCAGCACAGGCATGGGCACATCGCTCGCCGCAAGCTCTTCGCCGTTCCAGTCCGGCGTGTCGTAGACCTGCTCATCCATCGCATTCACGACCGAAGCCGGCACGTCGCTGGCATGGACGAAAGCGGCAGAAGCCACCAGCGTCGGGTCCTTCATGGCCAGCTCGTGCAGCAGAGTCCCAGGCGCGCCATAGCCTACGACATAGTAGCTCTCGGGCGGGAGATAATAGATGGCGCGACCTTCCGGCGTGCCCTCGGAGATGTTGGCATATGTGGTCTCGAAATACTCGCGCTCCTCTTCAACACTGCCCCAGGTGCCGTCGGGCGCAGCTTCCAGCACATAAAGCAAAATCTTGTGCTCATCCGCCACGGCAAGCCAGCCGCTATCGGAAAGCCACTGCACCGTTTCCTTGTCTTCAGGCACGTTGAGCACGACCATTGACGTGCCAAGCCGCGCATCGGCTGGAACATAGAGCTTTGCAGTGCGATCACCCACACCGACCTTGCGCTCGAACAGACCGGCAATGCCCATCTTTGCGCCGGCCATCGGGTCATAATCAGGCACCGTCATGCCCAGCACCGAGACGGTTGGCAGGTCCTGGGCAGTGACAGGCAGGGCCACTGCCAGTGTACTCGCCAGAACAACAATCGACGTCAGCATGGGTCTCATAGATCTCTCCTCGAGTGCTCGTTCGCGTTGATCGCGAACGTTTCTTGCCCTTGAGCCTCCGCAGACTTCAGGGCAGCTAAGAGGACCAGCCTGGTCGCCGCCTACCACTGTTGTCAAGTAGTTGACCCACTGAAACAAGTTGCTCACTCTCTTCGTAGGAAAAATAAGCGTTTATTCGCAGGGGTTTGGCTGCATATTAGTGAACAAATAAACATGGATGTGTCAGAAGTTTTTACAACTTCCTATTCCATGGCGATGTGGTATCGCGAGACGCTCCGCGATCGGAGCAAACCCTGTAGAACTCGGCCGTTCTGCACAAAAGCACTATACCTCTTGTGAAACGAACCAATCGATCCTTCTTCATCCAATTGCAGGCGGGCGGGGCGCCTGACATGGGGGGCACCAAGGCGAAGTGCCTTCACGGCGATGGCTTACCAGTTGGTGAAGCTGCCGTCCCGCTTGCGGTAATGCGGCGCTTCCCAAAACGCGAAAGGCTGAGCGGCGATAAGCTGCTCGTTCACCTCCACACCCAGCCCTGGTTCGTCCGGCACTGCATAGAGGGCGCCTTCAAGGCGCGGTTGGCGCGGGAAATAGTCTGAGTTGTCGAAGCCCAGATGCTGCTCTGCTGGAGAGGACCGAGTCTCGAGCCATGCGAAATTGGGAACCGCAGCAGCAAAATGAATGCTCGCTGCGGTGCAGATCGGGCCGAGCGGATTGTGCGGCATCAGGTCGACATAGTGCGCCTCGCTCCAGGCGGCGATCTTCATCGCTTCGGTCAATCCGCCTACATTGCAGAC
>CAKTFF010000429.1 GCA_934553185.1 uncultured Devosia sp. | reverse complement strand
CTGGCGCTGACCATCGGCGAACATCAGGCGATCTTCGACGCCATCCTCGCGCGCGATCCCGACGCCGCCAACCGGGCGATCCGGGCGCATATCGATGCGGTCATGGTCGAACTTTTTGCCTTTTCTCGCGAGCATCCGGAACTCTTTGCCGATGGGGCCGAGGGTGCCGACAGCGATCATTTCCCCTTTGGCTAGGAGCCTGCCTTGCTCAAGAATATCCCGCCCATCCTTGGTCCCGAGCTTCTCGCCATTTTGCGGGCCATGGGCCATGGCGACGAGATTGCCATCGTCGATGCCAATTATCCGGCGGACTCGGCCGGGCCCGCTTTGGTGCGCATGGATGGGCTGAGCGCCACGGACGTGCTTGAGGCCGTGCTGACGCTGATGCCGCTCGACGATTTCGTGGATCAAGCGGCCTTTTGCATGCAGGTGGTGGGCGAAGCCAACCGCCGCGAGCCGGTGATGGACCAGTTCGAGACCATTGTGCAGCGGCACGAGCCGGCCATGGGGCTTGCCTCGCTGGAGCGCTTCAGCTTCTACGAGCGGGTGCGCGGCGCCTATGCCATCGTCCAGACCGGCGAGCGCCGGCTTTATGGCAATATCCTCCTCAAAAAGGGCATTGTCCGCCCCGACTCCACTCAAACGGCAACTGGATCCCATTCATGAAACTGCTTCGCGTCGGCCCCAAGGGCGAGGAAAAACCCGCAATCCTCCATCAGGACGGCACCATTCGTGATCTATCGGGCATTGTTGCCGACATTGCCGGCCCCGCGCTGTTGCCCGAAGGGCTGGCCAAGATCGGCACGCTGGACCTGGGCGTGCTGCCCGTTCTCGGCGCCGATGAGCGTATCGGCCCCTGCGTGGGCGCGGTGGGCAAGTTCATCTGCATCGGGCTCAACTATGCCGACCACGCCGCCGAAACCGGCGCCAAGATCCCCGATGAACCCATCATCTTCATGAAGGCGACCAGCGCCATCATCGGCCCTAATGATGACGTGGTGATCCCCAAAAACGCCATCAAGCCGGATTGGGAAGTCGAGCTGGGCGTGGTGATCGGCAAGGAGGCTCGCTATGTGGACGAGGCCGACGCCATGGATCACGTGGCCGGCTATTGCGTGGTCAACGATGTGAGCGAGCGCCACTTCCAGACCGAGCGCGGCGGCACCTGGGACAAGGGCAAGGGCAGCGACACCTTTGGGCCGATCGGGCCATGGCTGGTGACGCGCGACGAGGTCGCCGACCCGCAGAACCTGGGCATGTGGCTCGAGGTGGACGGTCACCGCTATCAGGACGGCTCCACCAATACCATGGTCTTCGGCGTGGCGCATTTGGTGAGCTATGTCAGCCAGTTCATGTCCCTGCAGCCCGGCGACATCATCTCCACCGGCACCCCGCCCGGTGTCGGCATGGGCATCAAGCCCGAGCCGGTCTGGCTCAAGCCGGGCAATACCATGCGCCTGGGCGTCGAAGGGCTGGGCGAACAGCAGCAGACGGTCAAGGCCTACTCGGCCTGAATGGGGAAGCGCCGGCCCGTGCCAGCGCTTGCCAAAGAAAAATGCCCCCGCTCGACGCGGGGGCATGGGCGTTAGTTAAGCGGCGATAATGAAAACGATCTGCAGCGTGTCGGGATCAACGATCGCAACCCGGCCATCGGCGAGAAGGAAATAAAGGTAGCTCTCATAGGTGGGCACGATCTCGACAACGCGCGTCGGCAGCGGCTGCAGCACGATCGTTGATGGAACGGCCACGCCGATTTCAACGTCGAAATCGACATCGGCGACGGGATCGGAGTCTTCTTCGTCAATTAGCGCCCGCAGTTCTGCCTGCTGCTCTTCGGTGACTTCGGTTTCGGTATCAACCGAAGCGTCTCCGTCGGTCGCCGTGTCGGCATCAGCCTCTGCATCGGCATCAGTCGTCACGTCCGCATCTGCATCGGCATCGGCGTCCGCGTCGGCCTCAGTGGTGGAGTCAGTGTCGGTGGACGTCTCCGAGGAAGTGCTGCCCGCGGTTTCACCGGTGCCCGACACATCATCGGATCCCGCTTCTGTTTCAGTCGACGTGGACGTGCTGGTCGAGGTGGATGTCGAGCTGTCCTGCGCCATCACCGGAGCGGCGCCAAGGGCAAGGATAAGTGCCAGAGCGGTGGATACTTGCTTGTTCATTTCGCGCGCGATCCCAAAGGACCGCCTCCTGTTAGATCACCCCGATTCAACACACGAACTTGCGCATCGTTCCCGCTAAGCCACTGTAAAATAACATGAAAATACGGTGTCTCGCCATGTCAGCGATCTGTAAGCCTGCTGGCATGTTGTGCGGGCGATCTGCCTTTACTGCGGCCGGCGCGCGACGAGGTCGATCTCCACCAGCGCGCCGACGGCCAAGGCGGTGACGCCCACCGTGGTGCGGGCCGGGAGCTTGCCGGGTTGGAAGAAGCTGGGCCACAGCGCGTTGAGCGCCGCGTAGTCGCGCTCGAACGCCGTCAGGTAGATGCGGGCCATGGTGACGTGTTCCAGCCCCAGTCCGATGCCGCCCAGCACGACTTGCAGGTTTTCGACGACGCGGCGGGTTTGCGCTTCAATGCCCTCGGGCAAGGGTGCATCGGGCGCCGCTGGATCGGTGGGCATTTGCCCTGTGACGAACACCCAACC
>CAKTFF010000428.1 GCA_934553185.1 uncultured Devosia sp. | reverse complement strand
GTGGATGGTAGAAGGCGTTCGGGTGTCAGCCGACCAAAGCGAATGCGTACATTCATGTTTATGGCACCGCTTCGCCGGCGGAGGTTGAACTGGACGTCACCACCATGTTGATCGCCCGGTGTTTCACGCAGGGCATGTTCTCCCTGGCAATCGCCAGTTCAACGCTCACCCCTTTCAGCCGCCCACGCGCCTTCTGGGTGGCCGCTCTCGCGCTGCACTTTGCCGGCATGACCCTTTATGCAGCGGGGGTGTTTAACCCAAACGCATTCCTGCTGGTTATCTCCGGCCTGCCCATCAGTTGCGGGTTCAGCTTGCAACTGCTGAGCCTTCGCCGTTTCGGCCAGAAGCACACGCCGTTATGGGTCCTTGTTTCACCCCCGCTGCTGTGCGTAGCGGCTCTGGCGCTTCCCTTCGTCGATACGCCTGTACTTTTTGCAGCGGTTCACGCGGTCTTCGCGGTCCAGGGGGCATGGATCGCCGGTAGCGTCTTCACCTTGCCAGCCACCCATGCCCGGCTGGGTGCCCGTGGACAGTTGATGTGCGGCGCAAGTCTGAGTGCTTGTTCATCGGTTCTGATGTCACTGTCGATGTTTGATGTCACCGACGGTCACCCCGTTGAGCAGGGTTCGCTGATCACGGCGTCGCTGGGCTTTATCCTCTTGAACATGGGCTGGCTCACCAGCCAGAAAGACCGGGCAGAGCTTGAGCTTTCGCGCCGCCTCGATATCGACCATCTGACGCAGGTCTTGAACCGGTCTGGCCTCAGCAAGCATTCTGCACCCCTGATTGCCGAAGCCCGCAGGGCGGACCGTTTCGTTGGCTTGCTGCTGATTGACCTCGACCACTTCAAGCATATCAACGACCGCTGGGGGCATGGCGTTGGCGACGAGGTTCTGTTTGGCGTCGCCAGCGCCCTCCTGCGCGCCGTGGGTTCGGCCGGTCTCTGCGCGCGGCTGGGCGGAGAGGAATTTGTGCTTCTGCTCACCGCACCTGATCTGTCTGCGGCCATGGATCTTTGTGCCCGCGTCCAGGCCAGCGTTGCCGAGGTTCACCTTCCCGATGCCACGCCGGTGCGCTTCAGCGGCGGTCTGGTCGCGGTCAATGGCGCGTCGCTTTCCGAGAAGAACCTGGCAGACGCCGATGCAGCCATGTATGTGGCAAAATCCAACGGCCGCAACCGCATCGAGTCTGCCGGGCTTGGTCCGCAGCGGGTTGCGGCCTAACGCACTGCCGCGGTGAACGCCACCGCGGCCATCCTGTGCCGGCCGTTTAGGCTGCAGCGGTATCGATGCTCGCAAGCAGTTCGTCGAGCTGGGCGAACTGTTCCGGCGTGCCCTCGAGGCCGCCAAGCGATGCTTCCAGCGCTTCCCTGGTCGGGTAGGTTTCGCTGAAGGTCAGCAGCGTCTTGCCGCCTTGCTCCACGAAGGTCACGGTGGAAATCCCGCCGTCTTCGCCTTCCTCATTGGTCCAGACCAGCCGTGTCGGCGGCACGACTTCAAGGTATTTGCCGAAAAAGGCAAAACTCTCCTCGCCATCCCGGCCGAACTCGAGCCGATAGGTGCCGCCGGTGCGCACATCCATGTCGCAGGCGCGCAGGGGATAGCCCATGGACTTGGGCGCCCACCAGCGCTTGAACAGTTCTGGATCGGTCCAGGCCTTGAAGACGATCCGCGCCGGCGCGTCAAAGCTTCGCGTCACCGCGATCTCGACGTCCGACACCCGCTTTACCTCGGTGCGCTCGTCGCCGGAAAAGCCCTTATATGCTCCACTATCACTCACTGTCTGTCTCCCTTTGTTTGAGGTCCTGGACAACCTTGTCCAATGCGTCGAACCGCCTGTCCCAAAGCTGGCGGTATTGTTCGAGCCATTGCGCTTCCTGCTCGAGCCGGCTGTGCCCCAGCCGGCAGGTGCGCACCCGCCCAATCTTTTCGGTCGTCACCAGGCCGGCATGCTCCAGCACGCCGACATGCTTCTTCATCCCCGTCAGGGTCATCCCAAACGTCTCAGCCAGATCGCTGATCGACCGATCCGAACGCGCAAGCTGTTCGAGGACACCACGCCGGGTGGCATCCGACAGAGCGGCGAACGACGTATCGAAACGAGCTTGCTGAAACTGAACCATGTGGTTCACTATAGTAGTTTGTTTTGTTGATGCAAGCGGGTGTGCACGCCTGCTGCTGCAGTGCAGAGAAGTTGGGATGGGCACGACGCTAAGAGACGGGCCGCAACGGTTCAGCCTTGGCGAACAGCCTCAATCACGATCGCCAATGTTCATGGCAGCCGCCTTTCAGCTTTCGACCTCGGCGTCTTTGCGGGCGCCCCATTCGGCCCAGGAGCCGTCGTAGAGGCTGACCTCGGTGGCTCCGGCTTGCGCCAGCGCTAAAGCGAGGGTGGAGGCGGTGATGCCCGAGCCGCAAGTGGTGATGATGGGTTGGGTGAGGTCCAGGCCGCGGGTGGTGAAGATTTGCTTGAGCTCATCGGCTGGCTTGAGCTTGCCCCCATCCGTTAGCAGCGACACGGGCACATTGATGCTGCCGGGAACGTGGCCGCTGCGCAGGCCGGCGCGGGGCTCGGGTGCTTCGCCGTGAAAGCGCGGGGCAGGGCGGGCGTCGGCGATCTGCGCCGCACCATCCCGGCTACGGTCCCGCAC
>CAKTFF010000427.1 GCA_934553185.1 uncultured Devosia sp. | reverse complement strand
ACCATGAGGTCTTTGGTGGCTCTGTTATCTGGTCTTGGGCTTCTTAGCTTTCGGTGCCGGCAGATCATCCGCCGTGACTTTCACCAGGCCCGAGAGCCAATCCGCGTCGTCCCAGCGGTCGCCGTCGATCCAGAAATAGGGCTTGGAGCCGGGATAGGCTTCCCGCTCGATCACCTCGCCCAGGTAGGCACGGCCGGCGGCGGTGGGCTTGATGAACAGCTCGTCGTCGCAGATGAAGGCCAGCACCTTGCCGTCGCAATAAAGGCCGTATTCGCCAAACATCTTGCGCGTGGTGATGGTGCCCGCGCCGGCGCTTTGCTCGGCGATATACGCAACCGTTTTGAGCTGCGAACTCACATCGTGGCTCCCACCTGCCAGGGCACGAATTCATTGTCGCCATAGCCGAGCGCCTCGGACTTGGTGGGCTCTCCCGAGGCGACGCGCAGCATCAGATCGAAAATTTCCTGCCCCTTTTCTTCGATCGAGACGCCCTCGACGATGTCGCCGCAATTGATGTCCATGTCTTCGCGCATGCGCTGATACATGTCCGAGTTGGTCGCAAGCTTGATCGAGGGCACAGGCTTGCAGCCATAGGCAGAGCCGCGGCCGGTGGTGAAGGCCAGGATATTGGCGCCGCCGGCGACCTGGCCCGTGGCCGAAACCGGATCGAAGCCGGGCGTGTCCATGAACACAAATCCCTTCTCGGTGACCTTTTCGGCATATTCATAAACCGCAGTCAGCGGCGTGGTGCCGCCCTTGGCGGCAGCGCCGAGCGACTTTTCGAGAATGGTGGTCAGCCCGCCCAGCTTGTTGCCGGGAGAAGGATTGTTGTTCATCTCGCCATGGTTGCGGCGGGTATAATCCTCCCACCAATGAATGCGGCTGATAAGCTTTTCGCCCACTTCACGCGACACGGCGCGGCGGGTGAGCAGGTGTTCGGCGCCATAGATTTCCGGCGTTTCGCTGAGAATGGCCGTGCCGCCATTGCGCACGAGGAGATCGGCGGCATAACCCAGCGCTGGATTGGCGGTGATGCCCGAATAACCGTCCGATCCGCCGCATTGCAGTGCCAGGGTCAGTTCGGACGCGTCGATGGTTTCGCGGCGGGCGCGAGCGGCGACGGGGAGCATCTCTTTCATCCGCTCGATGCCCCATTCGATGATCTTTTTGGTGCCGCCTGATTCCTGGATGGTCATGGTTTGGAACGTGTCGCTCTCGACAATGCCATACATCTCCTTCATGCGGCCGATCTGGAACACTTCGCAGCCCAGGCCCACCAGCATGGCGGCGCCCAGGTTGGGATTGGACGTGTAGCCCCATTGGGTGCGCTTGAGGATGTCGAAGCCCTCCCCGCGCGATTCCATGCCACAGCCGGTGCCATGAACAAAGGGCACGACGCCGTCGATCTCGGGATAATCGTCGAGAATGCCCGAGCGGTTGATGCCCTCGGCGATGAACTTGGCCACGGTGGCCGAGCAGTTCACCGAGGTGAGAATGCCCACATAATTGCGGGTGCCGACCTTGCCATTGGGGCGGCGATAGCCCTCAAAGGTAGCGCGCTGGTGATGCAGCAGCATTTCGGGCGCCACGGCGCCCTGGCCGAAAGCATAGTCATGGGAAAGCGTGCCATCCTCCCCACCCATGCCGCAATTGTGCTCGTGCACCCAATCGCCAGGGGCAATGGCGTCCTTGGCAAAGCCGATGATCTGCCCGAACTTGAGCACCGCCTCCCCTGCCCTGATCGGACGAACCGCGAATTTATGCCCGCGCGGCACCCGGCGCACGATAACAACGCCTTGCGGGGTCTGCGTGCCGACCTCAAGGTTGGCCAGAGCCACGGCGGTATTGTCAGCCGGGTTGAGAAGAAGGGTTAGGCTCTGCGGTCTGATCATTGTTTCGGACATTGGGCAAACTTCCTGGGGCGCCGACCTGCCGGGTCTACCACTCGCCAAATTGCCGCTAGACACTGCGGAAAGGCCGGGCATAAGCGGTTGCGGCGCGCAACGACACTGACTAACATGTTAGCATGAACGAGCAGGCAAGTCCCTACCATTTTCTCCCACGTCCAGCGCTGACCCGCGGCAACGTGTCGGCCGAGGTGACCAATGTGCTGCGCGACGCCATCGTGTCGCTGGCGCTACCGCCGGGCTCGGCGATCGACAAAAGCGCCATCTGCCGCGAACTGGGCGTGTCGCGCTTTCCCGTCAGTGAAGCGCTGGGGCGGCTGCAGGGCGAAGGGCTGGTTGATATCGCGCCGCAGCGCGGCTCAACCGTGTCCCTGGTGCGGCTGGCCGATGTCCGCGAATATATGCTGATCCGCAAGGGGCTTGAATCGGAGGCGTTGCGCGTGCTGATCGGCGGGCATGACGCGGCGCTGATCGAGGCGCTGCGCGCCAACATGGCCGCACAGCGGGAGGCAGCCGAGCGCGACGCCTCCGAAGTGTTCCATGCGATCGACATCGCCTTTCACGAGATCATCTTTCGCTCCATGGGCTTCACCCGGCTCAAGGGCATCATCGATTCTGCCCGCGCCAATCTCGACCGGGCCCGCCGGCTGATCATCACGCCGCGCCGCCTGGCGCTGACCATCGGCGAACATCAGGCGATCTTCGACGCCATCCTCGCGCGCGATCCCGACGCCGCCAACCGGGC
>CAKTFF010000426.1 GCA_934553185.1 uncultured Devosia sp. | reverse complement strand
GCTCGACGCTTCCGGATATACGATCAAGAGCATGTCGTCCTCCGATCCCACACAGTGGGTCGCTGGCTGAACCTAAGCTTAAGCATCGACTAAACTGGAAACCGGCTGCCCCACGCAGCCGGTTTTTTCCGTTTTGGGGAGAGTGCAAAGGCTTAACCATAGCCTCGGAACGAACGCCCTTTCGAACAATTATCATCAAATCGCCACGAAGCGCCGTCAGTTCAACGCCGCGTCGGGCGCGTGATCAGTTCTGTCGTGCAGCGTGCCCTTGGGTATGCGGCTTAGACGCGGTGTTGCTTATTGCGAAACGAAGTCAGCGCCTTAGGCCGTCATGGCAAATGAAAAGCATGGTCTGGGCCACGTATTCTCACCTGAGCCATGCATTTGCTGACAACTGGGAATGCAAATGAACTGACTACGGAATGGCTCAGATTAGCACTAAAGTAGTGTCGTTAACTCCTTGTTAATTGTCTAGGGATTGCAAAACATGAGCGTTATGGACGCCTTTGGCGACGCGGCAGTTTTACAGCGCCCCGATGCCGCATCGACCTCTGCAAATGGACGTGGCGCAACGGTTAACCGTTACACGGTCGACAATTTCTTCAGGACAGACCGGAACGAGCTGACCATCGCCGAACCGGCTAACAGTGATTTCGAGCTTTCTCCTGCGTTTTCGGGCTGGCAGTCGCGTGCCAAGCGCGCCTTCGATGTGATCGTGGCGCTGGTCGCGATCCTTGGTCTCGGCCCGCTGCTGCTGCTCGCAGCCCTCGCCATCGTTGTCGAATCGCGCGGGCCGGTGTTCTTCCGCCAGGTTCGCGAAGGCAAGAACGGCAAGCCTTTCATGGCTTGGAAGTTCCGGTCCATGCGCACCGACTCCTGCGACGCCACCGGCGTCAAGCAGACGGTGGCAGGCGACAAGCGCGTGACCAAGGTCGGCAAGATTCTGCGCAAGACCTCGATCGACGAACTGCCGCAGCTGTTCAATGTGCTGCGCGGTGACATGTCGCTTGTGGGACCCCGGCCCCATGTCAGCGGCATGCTGGCCGGCGGCATGTCCTATCGCGAACTGGTTCCCTACTATGACCTTCGCCTGCTCGTGACCCCCGGCCTGACCGGCTGGGCACAGGCCAACGGCTTCCGTGGTCCGACCGACGATGCCGAAGCGGCCCGCCAGCGCATCGACTACGATCTGGCCTATGTGCGTGAATTCAACCTGCTGCTCGACATCAAGGTCATTTTCCTGACCCTCAAGCGCGAATTCATCGGCGGTTCGGGACACTGATCTCCGTTCGCTGTCGTCCTTCAGCCGGTGTTCTTGGCTGAAGGATGCGTTTGAAGAATACGCCCCTTCGTCGATCCATCTATCGACAGTGCAGAAAGCACACCGGTCGCGTAGGCGCCGGTGTCGACGCATATGCGCCCCAGTTCCACCACCGGCTTCACGGCCGGGGTGTGCCCATGTACCACCATGCCAAAGGGCTGCAGCGGGTAGGGCGCCTGTTCATGTCGCATCCACAGCATATCCCGCTCCGATTGTTGCTCAAGCGGAACGCCCAGGCGCAATCCGGCATGCACGAAAACAAAGCCGGGCAGGGTCAGAAGGGCAGGGAGCGTTTGGAGAAACTCCAGGTGATCCGCCGGAATGTGGCTGGCCAGGATCTCCGTTGTACGCCGCCGGCCGCCGCTGAACAGGGTGTGCGGATCGATGCCGTAGGAGGCAAGGGTTTCCGTTCCGCCATTGAGCAGCCAGCTATTGTTTTCCTGCGGATTGGCCAGGAAGTTGCGCATCATCAGTTCATGATTGCCCGAAAGGCAGACGCGGCGAAATCCTGGGGAAGGGGCGGCAACAAGGTGATCAAGCACGGCGGCACTGGCCGGGCCACGATCAATATAATCTCCCAGCATGACGATCAGGGCATTGGCAATGCCCCGCCCCGCCAGATCGACGGCGATCAGCTGCTCCAATTGTTCTAGTTCGGCCAGGCAGCCATGCACGTCGCCGATCGCATAGACCGCTGCTGGCAGCCTGTCTTCAGCCAGCCGTTGCATCGGCTGTTCCGCTGTGTTGCGCTTAAAGAAACCTGGCATGGGGAATAGAAGCCTTCTTGGAACCCTTTGCCGACATTGTCGCGCGTGGGAACTCTTTATTCTGCCCGCTCAAGGAGCGGTCCGTCTTGCCAGGCACCAACGTTCGGTGAGCAAGGCTGTTCCTCGCTCCAGCGGCTTCAGGAGGGGACCGATATTGACCTCTTGGCTCTTCAGGTCAGCAAGAAAAAGAGATCGCGTCGACTATAGCGAGGGCCGTGGATAGTACTGCCGATACCAGGCGACGAACTTGGCGACGCCGTCTTCCACCGTGGTCTGCGGAATGCCGCCGATCAGCGCCTGAAGGAGCGCCGTGTCGGACTCGGTGGCGGTGACGTCGCCTTGCTGCATGGGCAGGAAGTTGATGATGGCGCTCTTGCCCATGGCCTGCTCGATCGCCTTGATGAAAGCCATCAACTCGGTGGGCTTGCCGCCGGCAATGTTGACGGTGCGGAAGGGGGCAGCGGGCGAAAGGCTGTCATGGGCAACGGGATTGCCGCGCTGCGGAGGCTTGGCCATGAGCCCGACGATGGCGTCCACCAGATCATCGATATAGGTGAAGTCGCGCTGCATCTTGCCCTGGCCAAACACATCGAT
>CAKTFF010000425.1 GCA_934553185.1 uncultured Devosia sp. | reverse complement strand
ACATCCACGAGGCTGCGGGCAAGGTTTCGCGATTGACCAAGCGTGGGCATGAAAGCGCCCGAGCCGGTCTTGACGTCGAGAACAAGGGCGCCGAGCCCTGCCGCGAGCTTCTTGCTCAGGATGGACGCGGTGATTAGGGGGATCGACTCGACCGTGCCCGTAACATCGCGGATGGCGTAGAGCAGTTTGTCGGCGGGGGCGAGATCGGCGGTCTGGCCGATAATGGCGCAGCCGGCTTCGCGGACCACCTTGCGGAATAGTTCCTGGTCGGGGCTGGTCTGGTAGCCTGGAATGGCATCGAACTTGTCGAGCGTGCCGCCGGTATGGCCGAGGCCGCGGCCCGAGATCATGGGGACATAGATGCCGAGCGCGGCCAGGATCGGCGCCAGCATCAGCGAAACATTGTCGCCGACGCCGCCGGTGGAATGCTTGTCGGCCACGGGGCCATCGAGGTCGGACCAATCGAGCACGGTGCCGGAATCGCGCATGGCGCAGGTGAGCGCCACACGTTCGCCCATGGTCATGTTTTGGAAATAGGTGGCCATGGCAAAGGCGGCAGCCTGGGCCTGGGACACGCTGCCATCGGCGAAGCCGGCTATGAATGCGGCGATCTCGGCGGGGGCAAGAGCCTCGCCGTTGCGCTTCTTGATGATGACCTCTTGGGGGAGGAAGACCATTGATGTGCCTTTTTGAAGTCCCCCTCATCCGCCCTTCGGGCACCTTCTCCCACGAGGGGAGAAGGGGAAGAGCCGAGACTTTGGGTCGCTAAGCCCCGTAGGGAATCCATACATTCTTGATCTGCGTCGCCTTGGCGAGGAAGTAATCGCCCTCGAAACGCCGGTCGGACAGGTCGTAGGGGAGGCCGAGGGTGGTCCAGGTCTGCTTGAGGTTGCCGGCGGAGGCCTTTTCGATTGCGGCAGAGGCGGCCTGGTCGCCGGCGAACCACAAGGCATCGACGCCATCGTGCTCGGCCAGGGTTTTGCCCAGCGTCACGCTGTCGCCAGTGACGATGTTGATGACGCCAGAGGGGACATCGGAGGTTTCGATGACCTGATACAGGTCGGTGATCGATAGCGGCGATTGGGCGGAGGGCACTAGGACCACGGTGTTGCCCATGGCCAGAGCGGGAGCCAGAAGCGCGATGGAACCCAGCAGGGGACGCTCGGATGGGGCAACAATGCCCAGGACGCCGAGTGGCTCGACCATTGCGGCCGCGACGGCCCGCAGCGGCGGATTGTGTACGGCGCCATCATATTTGTCGGCCCAGCCGGCAAAGGCGAACAGCCGCTCGACCGAGAGCGCGACTTCATCGGCGCCATCGCTGCCGGTCTGCTGGCTGATGCGGCGGGCGAACTCGTCGCGGCGATAATCGAGGTTTTCGGCGAGGAAATAGAGGATCTGCGCGCGGGAATGAGCCGGGGTGGTCGACCAGCCCTGGGCGGCGCGGGCGGCTTCCACGGCGTTGCGGATGTCCTTGCGGCTGCCGTCGCCCACTTCGCCCACGGTTTCGCCGGCGGGGGAGAGGACGGCTCGGGTATAGCCGCTATCGGGACGTGCCTGCTTGCCGCCGATATACATTTTAGCGGTTTGGTCGAGATGGCTGTCGAGGGGGTTGGCGGCATGCCCTCGTGGTTCGAGGGTCGCTGACGCTCCCGCCTCACCATGAGGGCTACTGATGAACTGGAGGTGTTTTTCCCACCGGGGCTTGAGGTAGCTGGCCATGCCTTCGCGGCCACCTTCGCGGCCGAAGCCGGATTCCTTGTAGCCGCCGAAGCCGACGGCGGCGTCGAAATTGTTGGTGCCGTTGATCCAGACCACCCCGGCCTTGATCTTTGGGGCTATGTCGAGAGCGAGATTGATGTTCTCGCTCCAGACCGTGGCGGCGAGGCCGTATTTGGTGTTGTTGGCCAGTTGCACCGCTTCTTCAGGCGTGCGGAAGCTCATGGCGACGAGGACGGGGCCGAAGATTTCTTCGGCAACCAGAGTGTTGGCGGGCGAGACATTGGTCACCAAAGCGGGCTTGAGGAAACACCCGCCAGAAGGCAGCGGCCCGTCCGGTTCATAGATCACCGCCCCTTCGGCGGTGCCGCGTGCCATCAGGTCGCGAATGCGCTCCACCTGCACGGGCGCGACCATGGCGCCGACATCGACGGATTTGTCGAGCGGATCGCCCACGCGCAGCGTCGCCATGCGGGTCTTGAGCTTGCTGATGAAGCGCTCTTCGATTGACTCCTGCACAAGGAGCCGCGAGCCGGCGCAGCAGACCTGGCCCTGGTTGAACCAGATGGCATCGACCAGGCCTTCGATGGCGGAGTCGAGGTCGGCGTCTTCAAAGACGATATAGGGCGATTTGCCGCCCAGCTCGAGCGACAGGCCCTTGCCGGTGCCGGCGGTTGCCGCGCGGATGATCTTGCCCACTTCGGTGGAGCCGGTGAAAGCGATCTTGTCCACATCGGGGTGGCTGGTGATGGCGGCGCCGGTTTCGCCCCCGCCGGTGACGATGTTGACGACGCCCTTGGGCAGGCCGACCCGCTCGCAGATTTCAGCGAACAGCAGGGCAGTAAGCGATGTGAACTCAGCGGGCTTCAGCACCACGGTGTTGCCGGCTGCCAGAGCCGGCGCGATCTTCCAGGCCAGCATCACGAGGGGAAAGTTCCACGGAATGATCTGGCCGCAGACGCCATAAGGC
>CAKTFF010000424.1 GCA_934553185.1 uncultured Devosia sp. | reverse complement strand
TGCGGAATGCATCTGCGTGCCCCGTTCGGTGAAGCGGGGTGGTCGTCAGCGCCACAGATCACCAGGCTCGGCGTCGTCATTTGCGTGAAATCAACGTCGAAAAATGGAAATCGCGCCGCCTTCTGCGGTGAGATCGTCACCACTACGGCCGGGTGCAGTCAGCACGACGCCTGACGAGATGCACCAGTCGGCAAAGCTCTTCCGGCCAGTTGCGCTCAAAAAGTGTGAGCGGTTCACAAAGCGCAACAGCGACGAGAGGCAGAGACTATCTAGAACAACCGCACCCACTTCGTCGCGAACCATGCGTAGATCAAGGCCTGCGAGCACTGGAGTTGGCTAAGCAGTTCGCCGAGCCCTCTCTGTCCAAGCTAGACGAACTTACTCAAGGGCAATCGGCGTTAGGACAGGAGTATGCAACCCGTAATGGCGCTGTTGCTGTGCGTAAATCTTTGAGACTCAACTTCACTCAGTCGAGGCGCGGCGGTTTGATGCTGGCCAAGCACTTACCGCCATTAAGCTTACAGACGCCAAAGACGTCAGTTCGAGCGCTGCGACCTATCCGCTGCCCATAACTTGGTGTGGTCTATAAACAAAAACCCCCGGTTTCCCGGGGGTTTGAATGGTAGCGAAGCCCAGATTTGAACTGGGGACACACGGATTATGATTCCGCTGCTCTAACCAACTGAGCTACTCCGCCATAAGGCAGCGCGGGCAGGCCCGCGATGGCGACTTACTAAGTTTTGGTGGCGCCGCTGTCAAGGCATTAGCCTGCCCCTCAAGCCAGTCCTGCGATGGCCTCGCGCACCATGATGAGATCGGCTTCGAACTTGGCCGTTTCGCGCGCCTTGCCCTCCGCATCAGGGATGCGCAAGAGGTAAGAGGGGTGATTGGTGACAAACAGCGTGGCGCCATTGTCCATGGCGATGGGCGCGCCGCGCAGCTTGCCGATGGTGGCGGTCTTGCCCAGCAGGCTCGTGGCCGCCGTAGCGCCGAGCGCGACGACCACTTTGGGCTGAACGAAACCGAGCTCAAGATTAAGCCAGAACTTGCAGGCGGCCACCTCGCCGCCATCGGGGCGCTGGTGGATGCGGCGCTTGCCGCGCGGCTCGAACTTGAAATGCTTGACCGCATTCGTCACATAAACGCGTGAGCGGTCGATCCCGACTTTTTCGATGGCCCGGTCAAGCACCTGCCCGGCGGGTCCGATAAAGGGCTTGCCCGCCAGATCCTCCTGGTCGCCCGGCTGCTCGCCGACAAACATCACGTCGGCCTGCTCGGGGCCCTCGCCGAACACCGCCTGCGTCGCATGCTCGTAGAGCGGGCAGCGCTGGCAGCCCTGGACGGCAGCGCGGGCATCGGCAAGGCTGGCGATGTCGCCTGCCGGTTCGAGCAGATCGTGTTCGCGCTCTAATTGCCGCAGGTGCCGCGAGGGTGGCTGGCTGGACGTTCGCTCGATCATCTCCGCCTCCATCTGCCGCGCGCCGCGGATCAGAGGGGCAATGAGTTCGGCCTCGGGCAGGTTGCGCCAGTATTTCACCGGCATCTCCGATTTCATCATCGCCACTTTGAGCCGCGCCGGATTGAAGATGGAGGAAAAGTAGGTTTTCCAGTCCCCTTCCACCGCATCGTCTTCCGGTACATCCGAGCGTCGTCCGCCGAGACCATAGGCAAGACTTTCGCCGTCCCAGTAGACGCTGCGATAAGGCGTGACGATCGCCCAGATCATCCCATCGAAGCGACGGGCGAAAAACGGCGCGGTGAGTTCAAGCGTATAATGTTCGGGCTCGAACCATGCAGCAAAGCGCTCAAGGCCGGTATCGTCGGCAACGGACTTGAAGCGGACAAAGGCCTTCATCTTGTGGCTGTCGCGACGCACCGCAGCGACCAGTCTTGTGAGCACCGCGTTATCGTTGAGCGTCGCATCGCCCAAAATCTGGTTATCCTTTTGCAGCGCCCAAAGGAGCCTGTACAGCAAGGCAAACCGATCCGGATCGCTGTGGCAAATGGCTTGTTCGGCCAGGTCGATGAACTGCCGCGGCACGGCGCCCACCGGGTGATCGCCACCAGGCAGAGTCGCCGCTTCCGCACTGTCGAGGAGCCCGCCGGCCTCCTCTTCCATGCGCCAGTCTACTTCGCTCGGAGATAACTGCGCTTGGAGAAGCTGGCGCGCCCGCATTCGCCATTCGGCGAAATCGTTGAGCGCGCGCATGCGGATCACATGCATCAAAACAGACTCATCTGCTCGGGCTGGGGCGTCAGCTTGGCACGCAGCCGATTGCTGTCGGTCATGCTGCCAGGCGTCCAATCTACAGCCTCGATGAAAGGCCGGACCTTGTCGATGGTGCCGGCGATCCGCGCCACATCTTCGAGGCGCAAGCTGTGGTGCCGCCGCGTGGAAATGATGCGGTCGATGCTCTTGGTGCCAAGCCCTGGCACGCGCAGTAGCATCTCCCGGTCAGCCCGATTGACGTCCACCGGAAAGCGCTCGCGGTTCTTGAGCGCCCAGGCGAGCTTGGGATCGATGGCAAGATCGAGAAGACCATCCGTGCCACCTGAAACGATCTCGGGCACGTCAAAGCCATAAAACCGGATCAACCAGTCGGCCTGATACAGCCGATGCTCTCGCATCAGCGGCGGCGCCTTGAGCGGCAGACGAGACGAACTGTCAGGAATGGGCGAGAAGGCCGAGTA
>CAKTFF010000423.1 GCA_934553185.1 uncultured Devosia sp. | reverse complement strand
CCTGAAGGGTGACCGCAAGGGTTGGTGGTCACGCCGCATCGACAAGGAACACCGCCTTGTTTACCGGGTCGAGGGCGAAGTGTTGTGGATCAATCAATGCCGCTTCCACTACGATCGCCGCTAGCTACCGCCCGCCCCGTGGCTTCACATTCTTCGTCATCAAGTCCGGCTTTTTCGGCTTAACCCAGCCCTTAGGCGGCTGCCGCACCGGCACCTGCGTGCCCAGCCCCATCGCACCCGGCGGCGGCTGCCCCACGGTCACCGTGTCCTCGTCGCCCTCACCCACCGGCGCTTCGCCCTTGAGCCGGGCAATCTCGTTGCGCAACCGCGTCGCTTCCTCGAAGTCCAGCGCCTCGGCCGCTGCCTCCATCTGACGGTTCAACGCCACCAGCTTCTCGTTTATTGACCGCGATGACATTTCTGCTCCTAACCGCAGTAGACCTCGTCCTCCGACAAGCTCAGGATGAGGTCTCCCCTAAGTGGCCCCAATAAACACCATCATCTCCGCCAGCGTTCCCGCTTCGCTCGCCGGCTTGTCCCAGCGGATGCGGTTGATGCGGGGAAAGCGCAAGGCGACGCCCGATTTGTGCCGGGTCGATTCCTGCGCCGAGTCGAATGCCACTTCAAACACCAGTTCCTTGCGCACTTCGCGCACCGGTCCGAAGGCCTGCAGCGTATTGGCGCGGATCCACTTGTCGAGCTGCTTGAGCTCCTCGTCGGTGAAGCCGAAATACGCCTTGCCGATGGGCACGATCTCGTTGCCCTTCCACACGCCAAACGTATAGTCCGAGTAAAACGAAGACCTTTTGCCGTGCCCGCGCTGGGCATACATCAAAACGGCATCCACCACATTGGGGTCGCGCTTCCACTTAAACCAGGATCCCTTGGGGCGTCCGGGAACATAGGGCGAGGATCGCAGCTTGATCATCACCCCTTCATGACCATGCTGGTCGGCGCCTTGCCGCCGCTGCTCGGCCAGGTCGTCCCAATCGGTGAACGGCAGAATGGGCGAAAGGTCCAGCCGCGTCTGCGGATTGCGCGCGAACCAGCTTTCCAGCCGCTGGCGCCGCTCTGTCCAGCTCAAGGTGCGCACATCCTCGCGCCCGTCGAACAGCATGTCATAAACCCGCACGAAGGCCGGCGACTCCTTGAGATGCTTGGGCGAAGCCACCTTCTTGTTGAGCCGCTGCTGCAGGTCGTTGAAGCTTTGCGCCTCGAAATCATGCCCCACCAGCAATTCGCCATCCAGCACCGCCTGGCCCTGCACATTCTCGACCACGTCGGGAAAGGCATTGGCGATATCGTCGCCGGTGCGCGAGAACAGCGACACTGTGCCATCGCCCAGCACCAGCTGCACGCGGATGCCATCCCACTTCCATTCGGCGGAAAAGTCCTTCGGCTCGAGCTTGCCGAGGTCCTTCTCCTCGTCGATGGGATTACTCAGCATCAGCGGGTGAAACCGTGCCGACTGATCAATATGGGGGCGCTCCGCCTTGCCATCGAGCCAGGCGAAAAGATCGAGATAGGGCGCTTCGAGCCCGTGCCAGACCTCTTCGATCTCCTGCACATCAATGCCGCTCATTTCGGCCAGAGCGGTCTTGGCCAGACGCGCCGAAACGCCGATGCGCAGCGCGCCTGTGGCTAGCTTCACCAAGGCCCACCGCTCGTTGATGCCCGCCTGCGTCAGCAAGGCGGCGATCAGCTTGGGCAATTCGCTTTTGCTTGTGGTGTTGAACAGCTCGATCAGCTGGGTAACCGTTGGCAGTTCACTCTCCTGCCCATGATGGGGCCAGATCAGTGCAATGGTTTCGCCGAGATCACCCACATAGTCGTAGCTCATGGCGAAGAGGGTCGGATCGACTTCGCGCAGGGCGATGTCCTTGAGCAGCGCCGGCTTGACGTTGCGGAAGCTCAGCGCCCCGGTCAGCACCGCCAGTGCATAGCCCCGGTCGGGGTCGGGCACGTCGCGGAAATATTGCGTCAGCGCCGCGAGCTTGCGAGTGCGCGATGAGGTCAGGGCCAGCAGTTCCAGCAATTGGGCAAAGCGCTTCATTCCCCGGTGCCCTCCCCGCCATCGTCCTCGAAACCCTGGATATTGAGCGGCTCGGCCTCAAGGCCCTGGCTGCGGCACCAGTAAACCAGCGCATCCTCGCGCCCATGGGTGACCCAGACGGTTTTCGCCTCGGTATCGGCTACGGTCTGGCGCAGCTCGCCCCAGTCGCAATGGTCCGATATCACCAGCGGCAGTTCCACCAGCGCCTGCCGGGCGCGCTGCTTGACGCTCATCCAACCCGAAGCCTGGCACACAACCGGATCGGGAAAACGCCGGCTCCAGCGGTCGCGAATAGCCGAAGGGGGCGCGACCACGATCTGCCCGGCCATTTCCGCTTTCGTCGTGCCGGTCGCTGGCCGCAGGTCGCCCAGCGGCACGCCAAGCTCACCGTAGAGCTCGCACAGCCGGATCATCGCGCCATGCAGATAAATCGGCGCATCCCAGCCCGCATCGCGCAGGAGGCCGATCACCCGCTGCGCCTTGCCCAGGGCATAGGCACCGATCAGGTGCGATCGCTCGGGCTGATTGGCAACCGAGCGCAGCAGCCGCGCGATTTCCAGTTGCGGATGAGGGTGCTGAAACACCGGCAGGCCAAACGTTGCCTCGGTCACGAGAAGATCGCATGGCACCAGCTCGAACG
>CAKTFF010000422.1 GCA_934553185.1 uncultured Devosia sp. | reverse complement strand
GGGTGGCATAGGGCGCCAGATCGGAGGACATGCGGTACATGTCGATTTTGTGCTTCACCAGATAGTCGAAAATAGCGTCGAGGTAACCCAGCGAGGTCTTGAGGTGAGGCTGGCTGGTAGAGCGCCGGGCATCGTGGCTTTTAAGATCGGGATTGCCCATGATTTTGACGGGAACACCCAGGCGGAGCGGCTTCTGGTTCATGAGGTACCTCTTGGATACGGAATGAAGTTGCGCCCGCAACCGTTCCCCTTCCGCTTGGACGTTTCCCCCGACCGGCCGCCGTGCTAACCAGCGGCCATGCGCGTTTCCGACTTCGATTTCGATCTGCCCGAAAACCTGATTGCCCTCCACCCGGCCGAGCCGCGTGACTCTGCGCGCTTGCTGCTGGTTGATCCACGCGAGGGGCTGTTCGACCGGCATGTGCCGGACCTGCTCACCTTGCTGCAGCCCGGCGATGTCCTCGTCGTCAACGACACCCGCGTGCTGCCTGCCGAACTGCGCGGCACGCGGCTGCGTGGGGAAAACCGCGCCAATGCCTCCTTCAATCTCCACAAGCGCGTCGATGCTCACACCTGGAAGGCCTTTGCCCGTCCCGCCAAAAAGCTGGCTTTGGGTGATCGGCTCGAACTGGGCAATGGTCAGGCCGACGCGCTGGTGGCCGAGGTCGCAGGCAAGGGGGACGCAGGCGAAGTCACGCTCTGCTTCGATCTCGGCGGCGCACAGCTCGACGAGGCGATCAAGTCCCATGGCGCCATGCCGCTGCCGCCCTATATCGGCGCCAAGCGCGCGGTCTCCGAACGTGACCTGGTCGACTACCAGACCGTTTATGCCGCCCTTGATGGGGCCGTCGCGGCCCCGACGGCGGGCCTCCATTTCACCCCTAAGCTCCTTGACGACATTGTCGCCCTTGGCGTCACGATCGAACGGGTGACGCTCCATGTCGGGGCAGGGACCTTTCTGCCCATGAAGGCCGATGACACAGACGACCACGTCATGCACGCCGAATGGGGCGAGATCGACGCAGCGACTGTCGAGCGCATCAACAGCAAGCGCGCTGCGGGTGGCCGCTGTGTTGCCGTGGGCACCACCAGCCTGCGCCTCCTTGAAAGCGCCTCCCGCGCCACCGGCACGCTCCAGCCTTTCTCCGGCGACACCGACATCTTCATCACCCCCGGCTTCCGCTTCCACACCGTGGACGCGCTGATGACCAACTTCCACCTGCCCAAATCCACCCTCTTCATGCTGGTCAGCGCCTTCGCCGGCATGGACGTCATGAAAAACGCCTACGCCCACGCCATCCGCGAAGGCTACCGCTTCTACTCCTACGGGGACTCATCCCTCCTGCTGCGCGCGGAGTAGGGCCCTTACCCTCTCCCCTTGAGGGAGAGGGACGCCCCGACGCGTTCAGCGGAGGGGCAGGGTGAGGGGTGCTGCGCACCCCCATGCCAGACGAGACGGAGAAAACCCCTCATCCGCCCTTTGGGCACCTTCTCCCTCAAGGGGAGAAGGAATGGGGTAGGTGTTGTCCCATCGCACCCAACCCGCTAAAACCCGCGCCATGAACGCCCAGACCAAGCAAGTCACCTTCACCCTTTCGGCCACCGACGGCATGGCGCGGCGCGGCCGCATCGACACGCCGCGCGGTGACATCCAGACCCCCGCCTTCATGCCGGTGGGCACGGCCGGCACGGTCAAGGCCATGTATCCCGATCAGGTGCGCGAGACCGGCGCCGATATTCTCCTGGGCAATACCTATCACCTGATGCTGCGCCCCGGCGCCGAGCGGGTCGCCGCCCAGGGAGGCCTGCACACCTTCATGGACTGGCAGCGCCCGATCCTTACCGATAGCGGCGGATTTCAGGTCATGTCCCTGGCTCAGCTGCGCAAGCTGACCGAACACGGCGTCACTTTCCGCTCCCATATCGATGGCTCCTCCTACGAGCTGACGCCCGAGCGCTCGATCGAGATCCAGACCCTGCTCGACAGCGACATCATCATGCAGCTCGACGAATGCCTCAAGCTTCCGGCCGAGCGGCGGGAGATGGAACGGGCCATGGAACTGTCGCTGCGCTGGGCCGAACGCTCCAAGACGGCCTTCAACAACCAGCTTAACCGCGCTTTGTTCGGCATCGTCCAGGGCGGCGACGACCCCGAACTGCGCAAGCGCTCCGCCCAGGGTCTGCAATCCATCGGCTTTGATGGCTATGCCGTGGGTGGCCTTGCCGTGGGCGAGCCGCAGGATGTTATGTTCCGGGTCATCGAGGAAATCACCCCCGAACTGCCACAGGATCGCCCGCGTTACCTCATGGGCGTCGGCAAGCCCGACGATATCCTCGGCGCCATCGGGCGCGGCATCGACATGTTCGACTGCGTGCACCCAACGCGGGCCGGCCGCCACGGCCATGTCTATACCCGCTTCGGCGTCATCAACCTGAAAAACGCCCGCCATAGGGATGACCACCGGCCTATCGACGAGCAGTCGCCGAATAACAATTGCCGCCGCTGGAGCCGCGCCTATCTGCACCATCTCGTTAAGACAGAAGAGATTTTGGGCGCGATGATCCTTTCCCAGATCAACCTGGCCTATTATCAAGAGCTGGTGCAGGGCTGCCGCCTGGCGATCGAAGGCGGCCGGTTTACCGATTTTGCGGCCGAAACGCGGGCAGCCTGGGCTGCCGGCGACCTGCCGGTTCTC
>CAKTFF010000421.1 GCA_934553185.1 uncultured Devosia sp. | reverse complement strand
CCGGCGCGCTCGAGGCGAAACATCACCGAGGCCATGGCATTGGTTGCCGCCAATGCGTCACTCACCGCCAGCTGTGGTGGTGGCGTCGGCCCAACCAGGGGCGCTGGAGCAGCCGTCTTGAGCGGCGGCGGGAAAATGGCAAAGAATCCACCCGCCATCCCGGCAGCCCTGGCCCGCGGCAGGTCGATATGCCCGCCCGCCCCGCCCTCGATGAAAGCCCGCTCCTGTTCCCCTTTCGGCAGGTCAGCCAAGCGCAAGAGGGTGTCGTTGTGGCCGTCGAAAAAGGGGATGGTCATGCGATTAAACCCTTGCTTCTCATCATGCACCCGATCGGTGCCCGTTGCGGGGAATAAGTGGGGCAAAGAAACTGTGCGCTTCGGAGAACAGGGGGTGCCAGGTGTCGTCGAAAGGTGCATCGAGCCGGTGCCAGAAGAAGTGGAACACATGGCCTCCGTCGTCTTCGGTCACGTGGTCCCATTGTTCTGGCAGGCCGAGCAGAAACACGTAGAAGAAGTGCCAAACCAGGCGTTCCGGGCCGATCTCGGTGGCTCCAAGAAATTGCATCGCCGATGGAACAACCAACCCGCTTTCCTCCCGCAGCTCTCGGGCAGCGGCCTGTGCCGGCGCCTCGCCCGCATCAATTGTTCCCTTGACGAACTGCTTGCCGGCGAAGGGATGCACGAAGGCCAGCACCTCCTCGCCATGGTCGCCAAGCCGAGTGACAACGGGGCATGCTTTGTCCACTTTCTGCATGATTGTATCCATCATCTGCGGGGCACCGGCTGTCAAACCTCCTCTCCCTATTTGGAAAAGCGGCTGCGATCACCTACATATCGAGCAACATGAGAAAACCCGCAAAAACAAAGAACACGTCTGGGCCACGCCGCGCCACCGCGCCGCGCGCCGACACCCTGCCCAGCCGCGAGCAGCTGCTTGAAGCGCTGGCCGAGCAGGACGACATCAAGGGCAAGCGTGACCTGGCCAAGGTCTTCGGCATTCGTGGCGATATGCGCCGTCCTTTCAAGGCCATGCTGGCGGAGCTTGAAGGCGAAGGCATTATCACGCGCACCCGCAAGGCGTTACGTCGTACCGCTGCCCTGCCCCATGTGACCGTGCTCGATATTCCCAGCGACGCCGATGCCGATGATCTGCATGCCTATCCGGCCCAGTGGAACGAGGAAGAAGGTGATAAGCCTCGCGTGCAGGTTTTAGGAGGCCGCGATGCGCGCGTAGTGCCCGCGCCGGGCGATCGCATTCTGGCGCGGATCGATGCGGGTGACGGCGAAATACCGCACTATACCGCCAAGGCGATGAAGATCCTCGACAAGCCGCGCCGGGGGCAGATCGGCATCGTCCGCATGGACGAGGATGGCGCGCGCCTCGTACCAGTGGATCGCAAGCAAAAGGAAATGCGCATCCCGCTCGGCGATCTGCTTGACGCCAAGGATGGCGACCTTGTGGAGGTCGAGGTCAAGCTGTCGGGCCGGCTGATGATCCCGCGTGCCCGCGTCACCAATGTGATCGGCAACCCGGCCTCCGAAGGCGCGGTGAGCCTCATCGCCATCCATAATCTCGAAATCCCCTACCACTTCCCCGCGTCGGTGATCCGTGAAGCGGAAGAGGCAAGCGAAGCCACGCTCAAGGGCCGCGAGGATTGGCGCGACCTGCCGCTGATCACCATCGATCCGTTCGACGCCAAGGACCATGACGACGCCGTCTATGCCCAGCCCGACGCGGACCCGGCCAATGAGGGCGGGCACATCGTCTATGTCGCCATTGCCGATGTCGCTGCCTATGTGCGGCCTGGCACGGCGCTCGACCGCGAGGCCTATCTGCGCGGCAACTCGGTCTATTTTCCCGACCGCGTCGTACCCATGCTGCCCGAGCGCATTTCCAACGAGCTTTGCTCGCTCAAGCAAGGCGAGCCGCGTGCGGCGCTTGCCGTGCGCATGGTCATGGGTGCCGATGGCAAGAAGCGCGGGCACAGCTTCCACCGGGTGCTGATGCGCTCGGCGGCAAAGCTGAGCTACCAGCAGGCCCAGGCTGCCATGGACGGCCAGCCCGATGACACGTCAGGCCCGCTGCTCGACACGGTCCTGCGCCCCCTCTACGCGGCCTATGACGCCATGGCGGCAGCGCGCGACAAGCGCGGCCCGCTCGATCTCGACCTGCCCGAACGCAAGATCGTTCTGGACGAGAAAGGCATGGTGAAGGATATCCGCATCCCTGAGCGGCTGACGGCCCACCGGCTGATCGAAGAGATGATGATTGCCGCAAATGTGGCTGCCGCAGAAACGCTGGAAGGGAAGCGATCGGCGCTGCTCTATCGCACCCATGATGAGCCATCCTCGGAAAAGCTGCAGGCGCTGCGCGACTTCCTCGGCTCGCTCGATATCGCGGTCAAAAAGTCAGACAGCGTCCGCGCTTCAGACTTCAACGGCATCCTGGCGCAGGCGCGACGGGCCGGCAATGTGGAACAGGTTTCGGAAATGGTGCTGCGCTCACAGGCGCAGGCCGAATATTCCGCCGAGAATTACGGCCACTTCGGCCTCAATCTCGATCGCTATGCGCACTTCACTTCCCCCATCCGCCGCTATGCCGACCTTGTGGTTCACCGGGCACTGGTTTCGGCGCTCGGGCTTGGTCCAGACGGGCTGACCGAGAACGAAGCCCTGCGCCTGCCCGGCATCGCGCAGCAC
>CAKTFF010000420.1 GCA_934553185.1 uncultured Devosia sp. | reverse complement strand
CCATAGGGCACGTGGTCGGGAAAGGCGCGGTCGAGATGCTGGGCCCAGCCGGCATGATGGTAGAAGTGGCGAGCGACGAGGGGAATATCGATGTCGCGCGACTCGCGGATTGGCTTGCCGTTGTCGAGCGATTCCAGCACGGCAAAGAGACGGGCATGTTTCTGGACGGCGCGGGCGATGGCGTAGAGATATTTCGCGCGCTCGTAACCGGAGAGAGCGCTCCAGGGGCCGAAGGCGGCGCGGGCGGCGCGGACGGCTGCATCAACGTCATCGGCTGTGCCATTGGTGACCTGCGCCAAAGGCTGGCTGGTGGCTGGGTTGTCGGTCGCGAATGTTTTGCCTGGCGCGGTCCATTCACCGCCGATGAAGTGGCCAAAGGTGCGATCATGCGTGTCGAGCCAGGCCTGGGCCTGGTCGGCGCTTTCGGGGGCCGGGCCGTAGTCGAGCGTGTCGAAGATCTGCGCGATTTTGTTCATGTGAGCCTCCCGGTCCGTGTGCCGGACCTCGTGGTTCGACAAGCTCACCATGAGGTCCGAACAGGGTTCGGTGCCTCCAGAGCCCTCGTGGTGAGCTTGTCGAACCACGAGGGCGGTATGCCGTTAAACCATCGGCTGGCGATAATCGGCGGCGTAGTGGCCGGTGAGGCCGTGTTCGAGCTGGCGTTCGATGTCGGTGAGGAGCGATGAGGCGCCGAAGCGGAACAGGTGGGGCTGCAGCCAATGGGTGCCGAGCTCTTCTTTCATCAGCGCCATGTATTTAAGCGCGTCGCCGGCCGTGGCGATGCCGCCGGCGGGCTTGTAGCCGATCTCGATGCCGGTTTCTTCGGCGAACCAGCGGATCATGCGGATCATGGTCAGCGAGGTGACGAGATTGGCATTGACCTTTTCCTTGCCGGTGGAGGTCTTGATGAAATCGGCGCCGGCCAGCATGCAGACAAGAGAGGCCTTGGCGATATTGGTTTGCGTCGCCAGTTCGCCCGTGCCGAGAATGGTCTTGATGTGGGCGTCGCCGCAGGCCTTGCGGAAGGCGCGGACCTGGTCGTAAAGCGCCTGCCAGTCGCCGCGCAGCACCATGCCGCGCTCGATGACGATGTCGATTTCCTCGGCCCCATCGGCGACCGACATTTCGATCTCGCGGATCTTGGTTTCCACCGGCGCCAGGCCATGGGGGAAAGCGGTGGACACGGCGGCGACGTGAATGCCGGTGCCGTCCAGCGCCGCAACGGCCGTTTGGACGAAATTGTGGTAGACGCAGACCGCGCCAGGCAGGATGCGCAGGTCGCCGACGCCGAGCTGGTCGATGATGTCGCGGCGCAAAGGGTGACGCGCCTTGGCGCAGAGCCGCTCGACCCGTCCGGCCGTGTCATCGGCGTTGAGCGTCGTCAGGTCGATCAGGGTAATGGCCTTGAGCAGCCAGGCGAGCTGGTAGTCTTTCTTGACGGTGCGGCGGGTGCCGATCGTGCCGGCGCGACGCTCCAGCGCCGAGCGGTTCATGCGCACGCGGCCGACCCAGTCGAGATCGAGCGGAAAGCCGGGATTGCGCCTGTGCGGCGTTTCGGCGGGCGGGTGGCTTGCCGCAGACTTGTCGATGACGCGCAGGCTCATAACGCCTCCAGCAGCGCCGGGATCAGCCTTTTGAGCTTATCCGCGCCTTGAACGGCCATGGTCTTGGTGTGCTCATGGCTGATGTTTTCGTTTGACAGGCCTGCGCCCATATTGGTGATGGACGAGCAGGCCCAGACCTTAAGTCCTAGGAAACGCCCCAGGATGACTTCAGGTGCCGTGGACATGCCGACAGCATTGGCGCCCAGGCGGATGGCCATCTGGATTTCAGCCACGGTTTCAAAGCTGGGGCCCGAATACCAGAGGTAAATGCCTTCATGAAGGCTGATATCGAGCCGTCCGGCGACGGCTTGCGCCTTGGCGCGCAGGTTGGGCGCATAGCAATCGACCATGTTGGTGAAGCGCCGGTCGGTCGGCTCGCCGATCAGGGGGTTCATGCCGGCATAGTTGATGTGATCGCTGATCAGCATCAGGTCGCCGGGGCGGACACTGCTGTCGAGCGAGCCGGCGGAATTGGTCAGCAGCAGGGTTTGGGCGACCAGTTCGGCGACGGTTTCCAGTGCTGGGCGCATGGCGGCGGCATTGCCGTGCTCGTAATAATGCTGACGGCCGGTGAGAATGGCGATGCGCTTGCCGCGCATCGAGCCGACGAGGAGGTCGCGGCCATGGCCGGAGACGCCGCCACCGGGGAAACCTTCAAGATCGGCGTAGGGGATGGTGATCTTGTCTTCGAGGAGGTCGCCAATGGCCGAAAGGCCGGAACCAAGGACCAGTGCAGCGGCAATGGGCTCGCTGCCGGCACGATTGCGAATGGTGATGGCGTTGGTCATCGTTTTATCTCCAGAAGAGGCCCCCTCATCCGCCCTTCGGGCACCTTCTCCCGCAAGGGGAGAAGGGAGAGTCGAGTTCGTTGCGGCTTCAGTGCTTCCCCTCTCCCCTTGCGGGAGAGGGTGGATCGGCCGTCAGGCCGAGACGGATGAGGGGTTACTTGCCTAAAAACTCCGGTCCGAAAGAATGGGGCAGCAATTGACCCAAAGTCTGCACCAGCGGGGCGCCGTCGACACCATGGGATATCACTTCCACATCAAGGTCGGCAAATTCGCGGATGCGCTGGCGGCAGCCGCCGCAGGGGGTAACGG
>CAKTFF010000419.1 GCA_934553185.1 uncultured Devosia sp. | reverse complement strand
TCTTCTTCCCCGGTCGAACCGTCCTTGAGGTAGGTGTCGGCCAGTTCCACGGCCCACTGGGCCTGACGATAGGCGGGCTGCAGCACGGTTGCATGGATCTTGCCGGCGCTGATCGCGTCGCGGACATCGTTGGAGCCGTCAAAGCCAACCACGATCACGTCGTTGCGGCCAGCCGCTTCAAGGGCAGCGAGCGCACCCATGGCCATGGTGTCGTTGCCGGCAATGACGCCCTTGATGTCGGGATTGGCCTGGAGGATCGACTCCATCTTGGTGAAGGCTTCGGTCTGGCTCCAGTTGGCCGACTGCTGCGCCACCATCACCAGATCGGGATACTGGTCGATCACATCATGATAGCCCGATGAGCGGATGCCGGCATTGGTGTCGGACTCCTTGCCCGTCAGTTCAACATAGTTGCCGGCTTCGCCCATAGCTTCAACGAAGCTCTCGGCACCCAGCGTGGCGCCCTGGTAATTGTTGGAAACGATCTGCGCCACGGCAACGCCGGTTGCGTTGATTTCGCGATCGATCAGGAAGCTGGGAATGCCGGCATCCTTGGCCTTCTGCACAGCAGCCACCGAAGCGTCGGCACCGGCATTGTCAAGAATGATGGCCTTGGCACCGGCCGCGATGGCCGAGTCGATCAGCTCGTTCTGCTTGTTGGCGTCATCGTCATGCGAATAGACCTGGGTCGTATAGCCCAGCTCTTCGGCCTTGGCCTGAGCACCATCGGCTTCGGCTTTGAAGAACGGGTTATCATGGCTCGGGGTGATGATGACCACAAGGCCACCATCCTGCGCCGCAACCGGCATGATCAGGGCGACGCCGGCCATGGCGCCGAGCGCAAGGGCGGCAAGAGTTTTCGGCAGATTCATTCTAGTCCTCCAGATGACCCCTCCGGGTCGTTTGCAACGCTGCCACTTTCGGCTGATTTGTGTTTTTTTGCGTTTACTGATGTATGCAAACAAATCGCGGCAAGTCAACGCTGCGCGTGCTGGTTGCGCGGCAGATGTGAGCCGCAGGGAGGAATGAGTCAGATGTGGTTGCTGGCAGACGCCAAAGGCAATCAGGCTGCGATGATGACTTCGATGCCGCGACGTTCGAACTCGGCGCGATCCTCATCCCGAATGCCGTCGTCGGTGATGAAGCCGTTGATCATATCGAGTGGCCCGAGCGACGAAAACGAGGTGCGGCCGATCTTGGTCGAGTCGGCCACGAGATAAACCTTGGACGCTGCCTTGATCATGGCGCGCTTGACGTAAAGGTCCGCCATGGCCGGGAAAGTCAGCCCGGCCTCGAATGACACAGCGGCCGTCGCCAGAAACAGCCTTTCAGCAAAGATGCCGCTAAAGAAGTCACCCGATTTCTCGCCTGTTACCGAAAGGGTTGGCGCCTTGAACAACCCGCCGGACAGGTGCACCGTCATGCTTGGCAGCGCCCCGATCATCAGGGCAATGTTGATCGCGTTGGTGATGACGTTGAGGTTCTGGTGCGCGGTCAGGTTGTTGGCAACCTCGGTCGTTGTAGACCCAGAATCGAGGATAATGGTCTCGCCATTATGAACCAGCGATGCCGCCGCCCGACCGATCCGCTTCTTGCGATCCATATTGGTCAGGTGCTGCAGCGACATTGACTGCACCTGTTGCGGCACGGACTTCAGGTAGGCCCCACCATGTTCGCGCACCACGAAGCCGTCATTGTCGAGCTTTTCGAGATCCTGCCGGATAGTGGCTTCAGAAACGGCAAAGGCAATCGAAAGGTCGCGCACCCGAGCGCTGCCTTCCTCCTGCAGCCATTCGAGAATTTTCATGCGCCGCGGTTCGGCCAGCAAGTTCTGCCGTGAACTATCGCCCGCCGGCTTGCGGCCCCGACGCTTGACCGTTGCTGCCGCAGTGCTGTCGTTCAAAGCGCGCCCTTTCCAATAGCTTGTGTCGGCTTACCCCTGTCGCGTGTTCGCAGCAAGCCGACGCTGCATTTGATCGAGCACTACGGCGGCGATAATCACAAGTCCCTTGATCACCATCTGCCAGAATTCGGAAACGCCCATCATCACCAGGCCATCGGAAAGCACACCGATAACGAAGGCACCAATGATCGTGCCGCCGATCAACCCACGGCCCCCGGAAAGCGATGTGCCGCCCAGAACAGCCGCAGCGATGGCGTTGAGTTCAAAGGTTTCGCCACTTGCGGGATGGCTGGCGACAAGCTGGGAGGAGACGATCAGCCCCACCACGGCGGCGCAGAAACCGGAAATCATGTAGACGGCGATCTTCACGCGGTCGACGCGGATGCCCGATAGCGCCGCAGCCCGCTCATTGCCACCGACGGCATACACCTTGCGGCCAAAGGGCGTGCGCTGCGCCACATAGGCCGCGATCAGCGCCATGATCACCAGGATGATCACCGAGACCGGCACGCCCAGCAGATTGCCCGAACCGAGAACAGGATAGCCCTGGTTGCCCAGTTCTTCCTTGCCGACGAGGTTGGAAAAGGTCGAGCCACCGGAAAGCAGCAGCGCTGCGCCGCGCGCCACATAGAGCGTGCCCAGCGTGGCGATAAACGGCGCCACCCCCAGTTTGGTCACCAATAACCCGTTGATCGCTCCGATTGCCGTGCCGACCAGAAGTGCGATGCCGACAACTTCGGGCACACTGGGATAGACGATGACGCCCAGCATCGGCAATTGCAGCCCATGTGCCAGCAGCCCCCCGG
>CAKTFF010000418.1 GCA_934553185.1 uncultured Devosia sp. | reverse complement strand
ACGATTGCCCGCACAACCAACGAGACCGAGATCGCGGTCACCATTGATCTCGATGGCACCGGCGCGCACCGCATGGCGACGGGGGTCGGCTTTTTCGACCATATGCTGGACCAGCTGTCGCGCCATTCGCTGATCGACATGGATATTCGCTGCAAAGGCGACCTCCACATCGACTTTCACCACACGGTGGAGGATGTGGGCATCGCCCTGGGCCAGGCGATCCGGGAAGCGCTGGGCGACAAGAAGGGCATCCGCCGCTATGCCTCGTGCGATCTGCCCATGGACGGCACGCTGACGCGGGCGGCGCTGGATGTGTCGGGACGCCCGTTCCTGGTATGGCGGGCCGCTTTCACCGCGCCCAAGATCGGGGAAATGGACACCGAACTGTTTCGCGAATTCTTCCAGGCCTTCGCGACCAATGCCGGCATAACCCTTCACATCGAGACCTTCTACGCCGACAACAACCACCATCTGGCCGAGTCCATGTTCAAGGCCGTGGCGCGGGCCCTGCGCGACGCGGTGGAGATCGACGCCCGGACGGCCGATCGCGTGCCGAGCACCAAGGGCGTGCTGTAGCATTGTGCTGCGTTCTGTGCCGTAGGCTTCCAACAGGGTGTTTTTTGCACTAAGTCAGCCTCCATCACCCTGTCACCCCGGCCTTGAGCCGGGGCCCATCTCGAAATCTCAGGATGGATCCCGGCTCAGGGCCGGGATGACATCGCGTTGTTGGAGAGTGTTGTGACCCTCTACGCCATCTTCGATCCCAAGGCAGGCAATCGCGCCCTGCCCGCCATTGTGCCCGAAAAATTCAGCTGGCTTGCCGCCCTCCTGCCGCCGGTGTTTTTTCTGGTGCATGGTTTGTGGCTGGCGCTGCTGGGCTTTGTCGCCGCCCTCGTGGCCCTGGGCTTCGCGGCGCGGTTCATCGGCGGTGACGTGGCGTTTGGGCTTTATGTCCTAGGCGCAGTCTGGCTTGGCCTCGCTGCACCAGCCTTGCGCCGGCATCGGCTGAGCCGGCATGGCTGGCGCCATCGGGGAGACCGCGTTGCTTCCGGCGCCGACCTGGCCCGGCTGGAGGCGATGCGATGAGCCGTGTTGCCATTATCGATTACGGCGCGGGCAATCTTCACTCTGCTGCCAAGGCCTTTGAGCGCATGGCGCGGCCCTTGGGCAATATTAAGATCGAGGTCACTGCCGACCCCGAGCGCGTGCGCGGGGCCGATCGCATCATGCTGCCCGGCGTCGGGGCCTTTGCCGATTGCAAAAGGGGGCTCGACAGCGTTCCGGGCATGGTTGAGGTGCTCAACGAGCGGGTAATCGCCGGCGGCGTGCCGTTTCTGGGTGTCTGCGTCGGCATGCAGCTGATGGCCGGCGAAGGCCGGGAAAAGGCTGTGACACCTGGCCTAGGCTGGATTCCAGGCGCCGTGGAGCGGATCACCCCGGCCGATCCTGCGCTCAAGATCCCCCATATGGGCTGGAACACCATATCCATCAGGCAGGCGCACCCGTTGCTGGAGGGTATTCCCGACGGTTCCAACGGGCTGCATGCCTATTTCGTCCATTCCTATCATCTGGCAACCGAGGACCCGGCTATGACTGCGGCAACCACTGATTATGGTGGCACGGTCACAGCCTGCGTCGCGCGCGACAACATGTTTGGCGCCCAGTTCCACCCTGAGAAATCGCAGGCCCTTGGCCTGCGGCTGATCGACAACTTCCTCCAGTGGCGTCCATGATCCTGTTTCCCGCGATCGACCTCAAGAACGGCCAATGCGTGCGCCTCAAGCTGGGCGACATGGCACAGGCGACCGTGTTCAACGACGATCCCGCCGCTCAGGCCAAGAGCTTCGAGGACCAGGGCTTTGAGTATCTTCATGTGGTCGACCTCGACGGCGCCTTTGCCGGGGAAAGCCGCAATGGCGCAGCGGTCGAAGCCATTCTCAAGGCCGTGAACTTCCCCGTCCAGCTCGGCGGCGGCATCCGCTCGCTCACCCATATAGAGGCGTGGCTGAGCAAGGGTCTGGCGCGGGTGATCCTGGGCACGGTGGCGGTGCGCGATCCGGCGCTGGTCAAGGAAGCAGCCCGTCGCTGGCCCGGACAGGTCGCCGTCGGCATCGATGCGCGCGGCGGCATGGTGGCAGTGGAAGGCTGGGCGGAAACCTCCGAGCTCAGCGTCATCGAACTCGCCAAGCGTTTCGAAGGCGCCGGTGTGGCGGCAATCATCTATACCGATATCGACCGCGATGGCGTGCTGGCCGGGATCAACTGGCCCTCGACGCTGGAGCTGGCGCGCGCGACCACCATTCCGGTGATCGCCTCGGGCGGGCTGGCCTCCATGGCCGATATCGAGCGGCTCACCCAGCCCGACGCGCAGGTGCTGGAAGGGGCGATTTCAGGCCGCGCGCTCTATGATGGGCGCATTGATTCACGTGAAGCACTCGCGATGCTGAAGGCTGTGGCATGACCCTCAAGACCCGCCTTATTCCTTGCCTTGATGTTATGAGCGGCCGTGTGGTCAAGGGCGTGCAGTTCGTTGATCTGCGCGATGCAGGCGACCCGGTCGAGGCAGCCATGGCCTATGATGCGGCTGGGGCTGACGAGCTGACCTTTCTCGATATCGCGGCCAGCCACGAAGGGCGTGACACGATCTTTGACGTGGTGGCGCGCACGGCCGAGCACTGCTTCATGCCGGTGACGGTGGGGGGCGGGGTGC
>CAKTFF010000417.1 GCA_934553185.1 uncultured Devosia sp. | reverse complement strand
TCAACTGGGGTGCCACGCCTGCGGCTCCTCGAAATAGATGAATTCACCGGAAGGAGATGCAAGCGGCTTGCCAAGTTGAGCTGACGCACCATTTTTACGAGAATTCAGTGAGTTAAGGGATAGTTGCAGCGGAGCTGGGTGGCTCCTTTTCTGACGTACCGGCAAAAGCTGCCGGGCAAATTCTTGCAGGGGACGCCTGAAAGGCTTAAGAAGGCCGCTCCATTCGTCCGCTGGCCCTTGACCCCAACCGGATCACCAAAGATGCTGAACTCGCTTGATATCGCCAAGCGTCCCGAAGACACGCGCGTTGTTGTCGCGATGTCGGGGGGCGTGGATTCCTCGGTTGTTGCCGGGCTTTTGGCCCGCCAGGGCTATGACGTGGTGGGGGTCACGCTCCAGCTCTACGATCATGGCGAGGCCACTCATCGCAAGGGCGCCTGCTGCGCGGGGCAGGATATTCACGATGCGCGCCGTGTCGCCGCGGCGCTGGGCATCCCTCATTACGTCCTCGACTATGAGCAGCGGTTCAAGGATGCGGTAATCACGCCATTTGCCAATGCCTATCAGCAGGGCGAAACGCCGGTGCCGTGCATTGCCTGCAACCAGTCGGTGAAGTTCGTTGATCTGATGAGCGTGGCGCAGGACCTCGGCGCCGATGTGCTGGCGACGGGCCATTATGTGCAGAGCCGGCTGGGCCCAAACGGGCATCGTCAGCTGTTCCGCCCCATCGATAATGATCGCGACCAAACCTATTTCCTGTTTGCCACCACACAGGAGCAGCTCGACTATCTGCGTTTTCCCCTCGGCGGCATGAGCAAGCCCGAAGTGCGGGCGCTGGCGCGGGAAATGGGGCTGGAGATCGCCGAAAAGCACGATTCCCAGGACATCTGCTTCGTGCCGCAGGGGAAATATGCCGATATCATTCGCCGCATGCATCCCGAGGCGCTGGCCCAAGGCGAGATCGTCCATCTCGATGGGCGGGTGCTGGGCCGCCATGAAGGCATCGTCAACTACACCATCGGCCAGCGCAAGGGTCTGGGCGTAGCGGCAGGCGAGCCGCTTTACGTGGTCAAGCTCGAGCATCAGACCGGCCGGGTGATCGTGGGGCCGCGCGAGGCGCTCAAGACCCATACGGTGAAGCTTCGCGACGTCAATTGGCTAGGTGCGCAGCCGCTGGCCGAGATGAGTGCAGGCAATGGCGCGCCGGTCGAGGTCAAGGTGCGCTCCACCCGCGGGCCGCAGCCGGGCGTGGTGCAGATGCGCGATGGCGCGGTCTATGTGACGCTGGTGAGTGGCGAGTATGGCATTTCGCCGGGGCAGGCTTGCGTCTTCTACCTCGATGACAGCGCCACATCGGAAGTGCTGGGTGGCGGCTTCATCGCCGAAGCGGTGCCGCAGACGCTGGTGGCGTGAGCTTACGGGGGAGGAGCGACGGGTTCGGCGAGAGGGGCAGTCCCTTCCCGCTGGGCGGCCGCAGCCTCCTTGAGCGCTTGGTAGCCGGACATGCCGCCCATGGCGCTTGAAAGCGCGATGAGCAGGACCAGCAGCCCCATGCCCAGAATAACCAGCCGGGAGCGGTTGAGCTTGAAAGGGCTATTCTCGGGTTCGGTCATGGTGGCGGCTCTCACTGCAAGAAGCGGCGCAAACGCGTATGCCGCCCTGGTATCGTAACATCATAATCCTGTCCCTCGTAAGGCGCCATGGCACGGACTCCCATTACGCCTTGTTAGGGATTTTCGAAGTTTCCAGAGCCATTTAAAGCAGTGTTGAGGAGGAACTGACTATAACCCGACCTCATGCGGCCTCGCGCACGGAAGGGAATAGTCGTTGAGCCAGTTAGACGACAACAAAGGACATCAGTCCGGGCTCATGGTCGCCGATCAAACGGCTGCGACATTGCCCTTCCCCGTGCCGTTGAACGAAGAAGACCGGCTCGCCGCCCTTCAAGAATACAATTTAATGGACACGCCGTCCGAGGAGGAGTTCGACCGCCTGGCGCGACTGGCTGCCCGCCTGTTCGATGTGCCCATCGTGCTGATTTCACTTCTGGCACGGGATCGGCAGTCGTTTAAGTCCCATGTGGGTTTCGACGTTTGTGAAACGAGCCGCGAGGTGTCGTTTTGCGCTCATGCCATCATGCAGGACGATATCCTGTTCGTGCCCGATGCGCTGAACGACCCGCGCTTCAACACCAATCCGCTGGTGCTGGGCCATCCCTTCATCCGCTTTTATGCCGGCAAACCGCTGGTGTCGGCAAATGGCCACAAGATCGGCACGCTGTGTCTCATCGACAGCAAGCCGCGGGACAGTTTCGGCGAGGAGGACCGCGCTAGCCTGACCGAAATCGCCAATATGGTAATGGATCGCATGGAATTGCGGCGCCTCAGTTCCGCGTCCGCGAGTAATCCAAGCCGCTTCGAGCAGATGGCGGCAAGCTCGGCGGAAGCCATTGTGTCTACCAATGTGGATGGGCAGATCACCTATTGGAATGGCGGAGCCGAACGCTTGTTTGGCTATGGTGCCGCCGAAGCGCTGGGCCAGCCTGCCGAAATAATGATCTCCGATATCTGGCGCGCCATCTTCAAGACCGAGGTTCGACGCTTTCAGTCGGGCACGCCGTCCCATCCGGCTGGCTATACGCTCGATCTGTACGGACGGCGCAAGGACGGCAGTGAGTTTCCCGGGGAGTTTTCCATTTCGGTGTGGAGCGAAGGCGGCGCCATCAATGTCG
>CAKTFF010000416.1 GCA_934553185.1 uncultured Devosia sp. | reverse complement strand
CTTGCGGACGCCGCCCGCCACCACCGCCATTGTCGCGCACGCCGCGGAAGCCGCCGCTGTCATTGCCATAGCCGCCGCCTGCATTGCCGCCCGAGGCGCCTTCGCCGTCACCACGGCCATCCAGCAAGGTCAGGTTTGAGTTGAAGCCCTGGAGCACCACTTCGGTGGAATACTTGTCCTGGCCGGACTGGTCCTGCCATTTGCGGGTCTGCAGCTGGCCTTCGATATAAACCTTGCTGCCCTTGCGCAGATAGCTCTCGGCCACGCGCGTCAGCCCTTCGGAAAAGATCACCACACGGTGCCACTCGGTTTTTTCCCGGCGCTCGCCGCTGTTTTTGTCTTTCCAGTTCTCACTGGTCGCGATCGAAAGGTTCACCACCTTGCCGCCACTGGGCAGGTTGCGCACTTCAGGGTCGGCGCCGAGATTGCCCACCAGAATGACCTTGTTGACACTGCCTGCCATCGCTTCGTTCTCCAATTCAGTCCCGGCCAGAGCCAAGGACGCTCACTTACTGTCGCCCGCAGTATAGAATGCGTCAGCGGCAGACGCTTGCCCTATGACGCGTTATGAACAGCGGCGTTCGTTCACTATATGTTCCTGTACTGGCCCGGTGAGTCAAGCCTGCTCATACGGGCTCATGCTGACATAGATTGTCACGAGGTGCATGGATCAGCGCAGCCAGGGCGGCACGAAGCGGCGGTCCTGGTAGTCGGAAAGGAGAGGCGAATGTATCGGATCGAGCCAGCTTTCGTCCTTCATGAAGCTGACAACGGTTTCGCGCAGACCGCCGCCGATCGGTTCGACTTCAATGGTGGAACGGAAACTGCCCTTGGCGCCGACGCTTTCCAGTTCGTCGAGCCGCTCCATATGGGCGTCGGGAACCTCGAAAAGTTCGCCCTGCACCACAAGCCCCTGCCCGGCTTGATCGAGCATCATGGGACCATAGAAATCCTGCGCGATCATCAGTGGATAGGGCTGCACGCTTTGGCACAGGCCCATGAAGGTGGCGTCGCTCAGGCCCTTGTCGAACAGGGGAAAGCCACGCTTGAGCGTGCCGTAGATAAAAACTTTTGCCATGCCCCGGTAAGTGTTCCGTCGCCACTCGGTTCCACCAACCGGGGCGATCGTTGAACGGAAACCATGTTGTTCTCTGTCCGTTCCGGCAGTAAAGTCACCCTGCTTCGATGTTGTTTGGAGCGACACGCCAAGGTGAGCGTTTAAGCAGCGCCTATGCGATGGCCGCTGCTTGCGGGGCCTCCGTGCCGGCTTTATCTGAGTACGCGCTGCCCCTTTTTTCGACCGTGATGCCGTGTCTGCCGACGCGGCTAAAGAGCTGGACTGAACCGATGACCCAAAAGCCGAGCCAGAACCGTGAGATCGTGGTGCGCGGCGCCCGCGAGCACAATCTCAAGGGCATCGACCTGCGGCTGCCACGCGACTCGCTGATCGTGATGACCGGCTTGTCGGGCTCGGGCAAATCGTCGTTGGCCTTCGACACCATCTATGCCGAAGGACAGCGCCGCTATGTGGAATCGCTGTCGGCCTATGCGCGGCAGTTCCTCGAAATGATGCAGAAGCCCGATGTGGAGCATATCGAAGGGCTTTCTCCCGCAATCTCCATCGAGCAGAAGACCACCTCGCGCAATCCGCGCTCGACGGTGGGCACGGTCACCGAAATCTACGACTATCTGCGCCTTCTGTTTGCCCGCGTCGGCGTGCCCTATTCGCCCGCCACAGGCCTGCCGATCGAGTCGCAAACCGTGTCGCAGATGGTGGACAAGGTGCTCGAGCTTGGGGAAGGCACGCGCCTGTTTCTCCTCGCCCCCATCGCGCGCGGCCGCAAGGGCGAGTACAAAAAGGAACTGGCCGAACTGATGCGTAAGGGCTTTCAGCGCGTCAAGATCGACGGCCAGTACCATGAACTTGAGGACGCGCCGGCGCTCGACAAGAAGTTCAAGCACGATATCGAGGTCGTGGTGGACCGCATCGTGGTCGGTCCCGATATTGCCGGTCGCCTGGCGGAAAGCTTTGAAACCGCCCTCAAGCTTGCCGACGGAATTGCGCTGGTCGAGTTCGCCGACGAGAAGGACGCGGACGGCGCGCCGCGCCAGCTCACTTTTTCCGAAAAGTTCGCCTGCCCCGTTTCGGGCTTCACCATTGCCGAGATCGAGCCGCGGTTGTTTTCCTTCAACAACCCATTTGGCGCCTGCCCGGTTTGCGATGGCCTAGGCACCGAGCAGAAAATCGACCCCGACCAGATCGTGCCCGATGCCACCCTGTCGCTGCGGGACGGCGCCATCCTGCCCTGGGCCAAGACTTCGGCGCCCTATTACCAGCAGACGCTGCAGGCGGTGGTGAAGCAGTTCGGTGCTTCAACCGGGACGGCCTGGAGCGACCTGCCCTTCGAGGTCCAGCACGCCGTGCTTTACGGCACGGGCAAGACCGCAGTGGACTTCGTTTACGACGATGGCCTGCGCCAATACAAAACCACCAAGCCCTTTGAAGGCGTGATCGGCAATCTCGAGCGCCGGTACAAGGAAACTGAATCCGCCGGCATGCGGGAAGAGATCGAAAAGTACATGTCGGCCAAGCCGTGCCTGGCCTGTGGCGGCTACCGCCTCAAGCCGGAGTCTCTGGCGGTCAAGATCGATGGCATGCATGTGGGCCAGGTCACGGAGAAGTCCATCCGCGACTCCGTTGAGTGGTTCGAGGCCCTGCCGGAGAAGCTCAC
>CAKTFF010000415.1 GCA_934553185.1 uncultured Devosia sp. | reverse complement strand
GAGCAAACGGTACCATCCAGTCCTGCACCCAGTCAGCCGCGCCCTCCCCTCGTGCCACCGGCCGCCAGGCGCCCTCCATCATCTGGTAAGCCGTTCGGCCAAACAGCAGCGTGTCGTTGCGGGCCAGAGTATCGGCGGAGTACTGGTGCAGTTCCCCGTCCGGCGACATCGCCGCGTGATCGCAACACCCATCAAGGCTGACCTGTATCGAATATCTCAGCGGCTGCATCGTTCCCGCCCAACGGCTTGCTTGAACCCCCAGCATAACGCGAAGGCAGGTTCATCAACAGTGGATCGCGATCGGTCGGCGCTCGCGCGAAACAGTCGGTCCAAAGTCGGACCAAACCGGCGACGCAGCAAGGTAAACGCCAGTTGACCTATAAGCCGGGTTCTGTAGGGCCGCGTTGCCGCGACGTGGTGACCATTCATCTATGGCGCCTGTTGCCAGGACGCTCGTGCAACCAACCCGGATGATCTGGCCTCAAAACAGGCTGGAGCCGAAACTCCGCGTCATCCCTATTTGGTTTTGCTCCCGGTGGGGTTTACCGTGCGATCTCCATTGCTGGACATCCGGTGCGCTCTTACCGCACCCTTTCACCCTTACCGATCCGAAGACCGGCGGTTTGCTTTCTGTGGCACTTTCCCTGGGGTCGCCCCCGCCGGCCGTTAACCGGCACCGTGTTTCGAAGGAGCCCGGACTTTCCTCCAGCAGCAGGTTACCCCACTGCCAGCGGTCACCCGGTCAACTGGCTGGGGTTGTGTAGAGAGCTTGCACCCTTGGCGTCAAGCGCCCGTCGTGTCCGCCGTCAACAGGGGCGCCTGACGCGGCTTGGTCAATGCCTGATAGGCCAGGTTGATCGACTTCATCCGCGCCGTTGCCACATCGATCAGGTCTTCGGGCACGCCCTTGGCGATCAGCCGGTCGGGATGGTGCTCGGCCACAAGCAGCCGATAAACCCGTCGGATTTCCGCCGGCTCCGCATTGGGCGCCAGTCCCAGCACCGCATAGGGATCGACGCCCGCTTGCAACTGCACATGCTGGCTCGCCAACTGCTCGAACCGCGCGTCGTCAAAGCCGAAAATGTCGCTGACCGACCGCAAATAGGCAAGTTCGCTTTCATGCACCATGCCATCGGCGGTGGCGATATAGAACAGGCTGTCGAGCACATGCTCCAGCGTGTCGGGGCTGTCGTGGAAAAACCGTGTCACCTTGCGCGCATAAGCGTCAAAACCGGCAACATCCTGCTTGGCGAGGTTGAACACCCGCACGATCTGCGCCTCATGCCCGGCGGCGATCTCCACGGTGGCGCGAAAGGCCCGCTCCTCTGACGCCGTCACAGCCCCGTCGGCAACCGCCATCTTGCCCGCCAGCGCGATCAACGCCAGGGTAAACGCGGCATCGCGCCCGCCCGGCAGCCAGTTGTCGGGATCAAGCGCATTGGCCAATGATCCCGCTAGCCCGGTACGCTGGCTGAACGACCCCAAGACGTCGCCCAGCCGCTGCCACATGTCGCTTCTTGCTTCCGTTTCGCGCATGCAGCAAACCATCCGTCGCGCCCAGCTTCTTCGCCGGGGACACTAGCGGCGGAACCCGTGTTGGTCCACTCCGCGCCGCACATAGGCGATGCGCTTAATCGGCGTAGAAGAAGAACGGCTCGACCTCCCGCCCAATCAAACGATCGCCGGTGGGCTGGGGGCCTTCATCAAGAAAGAAGCCGTCTGCATCATAGTCGGATGGCGCGGAAGCAGCAGATCGTTGCCCCTGCCGCTCTGCCAGGAAGTCGGACAGCGGCCCGGTTTCCCAATCCTCGAGATCGGCAGCGGTAACCTCAGCCGGCCCCACCACCGGAGCCGGTGGCACCGGAGCGCGCGCCAGGTTGGGCGGGATCACCAGTTCCGGCTGCTCACCAACGGGCGACGGCGGCACCAGCGCGACCGCGACCGGACGGGGCCGCATCGACAGCGGCATCGGCACCGGCGCACTCACCTGCGGGGGAATGGCAGAAACCTCCACCGGATCGATCGTAGCAGGCGTAGGCACTGCAGCAACCGACGTCACAGCCGTTGGCGCGGCCGCAACAGGCGCTGCAACCGTCGGCGTCTTGGCCGTTGGCGCGGCAGCCTGCTGGGTGGGCGTCGCAGCCGACTGCGCATCGGTGATGTAGCTCGGTAGCGGGCGCCCAGACTGAACGAAGTCGTCCACAGCATTGCCAGTCGGCCGAGCAGCCGGCGTCGTCAGCTTGGCGGCAGGCGCAGCAACCGGCTTGCTTTCAGCCGATGCTGCTGGCTTGGCAACGGGTTGCGCCACCGCGACCTCAACAGGCGCAGGCTTGCTGACCGCAGCCACTGGCCGCTGGCTGGCGGGCGCAGGCACCGGCGCTACCTGCACATCTTCAGGGGCTAAAACGGCAACCTGCTGAGCCCCCTCGGCGCGCGGATCGCCCAGGAACTGCGCCGACAGGTAGTCCGCCACCGGCACGCCAACAACAAGAAGAACACCGGCCCAGGCCAGGCCATTGGTGATGCGGCGGTCTATCTGCATAAGCGTCTGTCCCGAATTGCTTCGCCTCCAAGGAGGCGAAAGAGCCGGATTTCATGGCCGTTTTATGAAACGGGGCACAATGCCAGCATTGCCATCCGCAAGCTGAACCCGACCTGAATAAAGATCAGGCCCGCCCTGCTTGCCGGACGTGGCGTGATGGCACCAGAACATGGTGAAGGCAAGGTTAATAT
>CAKTFF010000414.1 GCA_934553185.1 uncultured Devosia sp. | reverse complement strand
TAGCCAACAGTCGAGAGACCGGCAGCAGCAACAGAACCGAGGATAAGGCTCTTGAGTTTCATTGGTTGACCTCCAAAGTCAGTCATTCTTGTTGCCAGTTCCCCGGCAGGTTTGTCGTAACGCGACCACACTATCGTGGTGCAGTGTGTTGCCGTCGCGCTGCGACCGACAAACGATCCCATGCATGGATTCGCAGGACCCAACATACCGATGCCCGGGAAAGTCGCAATCGCGCAAAAGCCGTTTTGGTGGGGCGGCATTGTGGTTGCGGGGTTGTTGTTGCAGATTCAGCACACAGATTGAAACACCCTGTTAAGAAGGGTTAACAAGGCGTTAAAAACCCAGGCGGTTCGGGCGTTTACGGGCGATATCTGGCATATTGTCGAGGCAAAATAGGCGTCCGCTAGCGCTCCGGCGCCGGTCACAAATCAGGCGGCAATGTGGATCGCACGTGCGTGAATCATGGCGCAGTTCGCTTAGGAGGGAGTTGATTCATGGCGCGAACAAACAAGGTTGCGGTGGTGTCGGGCGGCAGTTCCGGCATCGGCAAGGCTGCGGCACTGGGCCTCGCCGCAGCGGGATATGATGTCGCCATATGCGGCAGGAGAGAGGATGCGCTGCGCGATGTTGCCGCCCGAACAGGTGGCCTGTGGCGGCAATGCGATGTGGGCGATGCGGATGCGGTCGCTCAGTTCTTCTCGGATGTGGTGGCTATCTTTGGGCGGGTCGACCTCGTGTTCAACAATGCCGGCCGCTTCGCTCCGGCCACGGTGTTTGGCGACCTCGATGTGGCAACGTGGCGGGAGATGGTGGACACCAACCTCAATGGCGCCTTCTATGTCGCCCGCGAGGCGTTCCGCGTCATGCGCAGCCAGTCGCCGAAAGGCGGGCGCATCATCAACAATGGCTCGATCTCGGCCTATGTCCCCCGGCCGGGCGCGGCCGCCTACACGGCGACCAAGCATGCGATCACCGGACTGACCAAGGCGATCTCGCTGGATGGCCGACCGTTCGGCATAGCCTGCGGCCAGATTGATATCGGCAATGCGGCCACCGAGATGACCGGTCATATGAGCACCGGATCGCTGCAGGCGAATGGCAGCATGGCGCCCGAGCCGACCATGGATGTGCGCCATGTGGTGGACGCGCTGCTCTATATGGCCGGCCTGCCGCTCGAGGCCAATGTACAATTCATGACGGTGATGGCCACCACCATGCCGTTTATCGGGCGCGGCTGATCAGGCGCGCCAGACCTCGACGCCATCGATCCATGTTGCCAGAACACGATGGTCATTCGAAAGATGGACGAAACTGGCTCTTGCCCCTGCGCCAAGATGGCCATGCGTCTGCCCTAGGCCCATGGCTTGAGCCGGATACAGCGCGGCCATGCGCAAAGCTTCATCAAGGGGCAGGCCAATGCGCTCATGCATGAAGACAACGGCGTCGATCATGTCGAGATCGGCGCCGGCCAGGGTGCCGTCAGCCAGGCGCAAGGCGCCTTGGGAACGGGTGATGGTGCGCCCGTTAAGCGTCAGTGTCGTGAGATCGGTGCCGGTCTGCGACATGGCGTCAGTGACGAGAAAGATGCGGCCCGGCCCGGCCTTGGCGCGCAGCGCGATGCTGATGGCCGAAGGATGGACGTGGATGCCATCGGCGATCAGCCCGGCAAAAACAGGGGGTGCTTCGAGCGCAGCGCCGACAAGGCCGGGTTCGCGGTTGCCGAGCTGGCTCATGGCGTTGAACAGGTGCGTGACCATGGTGGCGCCCGCGCTGAAGGCAGTCTCGCACACGGCGTGACCGGCATCGGAATGGCCAAGGCTGACGATGATCCCGGCCGCTGTCAGCGCCCTGATCTGATCGGGCGTGACGGTTTCGGCGGCGACGGTGACCAGCAGATTGGGCAAGGTGGAGCGTGCCGCCACGACACGGTCGAGATCAGCCTGGTCCATGGGGCGGATCAGCGCGGCATCGTGGGTGCCTTTGCGTGCAGTGGCGAGATGGGGGCCTTCCAGGTGGAGCCCTAAAAAGCCCGGCACGCCCAGTTCCGCCGCCCGGCTTCCCGCTTCTAGGGCGGCGACGTTGACTGCAACTGAGTCGGTGATCAACGTGGGAAGCAGCGAAGTGGTGCCGAACTGCGCATGGGCGGCGCAGATGGTGCGGATGGCCTCGACGCTCGGGTCGTTGTTAAGGAGAACACCCCCGCCGCCATTGACCTGAAGATCGATGAAGCCGGGCACCACCATGCCGCCATCGAGTTGAACGCGCGTGGCATTGGCGGGCACAGCGTCAGCGGGAACGATGGCGCTGACCTGCCCCATGTCGAGCAAAAGCGCTGCGTCCTCGTGCCAGCGTTCGCCGTCAAAAATGCTTGCGGCTGTTATGGCGAAGTGGTCGCTCATACCGTTTCGGTGACCTTCTTGAGCGCCGGAGGGACATCGGGATTTAGCCCGCGATGGCGCGAAAGCGCTTCAACAAAGCCGTAAAAGGAAACGATCAGCGCCAGGGGGTCGGTGAGCGGATGGCCGGTGGGCGCAAAGGGCAGCGCGGTGGCTGGACCCGGCTGGCTGCCGGTGAGGAAGGCCAATGCGCCCTGCCCGGCCAGCTTGTGTGCCATGTCCGAGACCGAGGCTTCGGCGGCGTCTCGTGCGGCGAGGCCCAGCACGGGATAGCCTTGGGTGACGATGGCGACTGGGCCATGCATGACTTCGGCAGCGCTATAGGATTCTGCCTGGATA
>CAKTFF010000413.1 GCA_934553185.1 uncultured Devosia sp. | reverse complement strand
TCATGCTCGGCGCGGCGCTGGCGGACGAGGCGCTGCCGCTGCACGAGGAGCGCGGCGATAGCGAGAAGCGCTGCTGCGCCCAGGGCCGCCGCTGCCGCAGCCGTACGGGCATCGCGAAACAGGGGGCCGGTGGGGGAGAAAGCCACGATGCGCCACTGATGGGTGGGCAGGCGCAGTTCATGGACGAGGAACAGGCCGGTGGATTCCACGTCGCCGCCATCGAGATAGGCCATTTGGGCGCCGCGCGAGGGCCAGATATCGGCGGCGATGGGGCGCTCGCCCAGCCCGGCAGCGCCATAGCGGCCTTCGGCGCCGATGCGGCTGAGGTCCGCGGGGTTAAGGGTCGAGAGGGGCCGGTAGCGCCAGTCGGGGCGGGTGGAGAGGATGGCGACATTGTTGTTGTCGGCGATGGCGAGCAGTTCCCCCGAGCGCCACCAATTGGCTTCGATCTCGCCCAGGTTGACCTTGGTGACGGCAACGCCCAGCGGCCCGTCCGGGCCCTCGATGCGGCGGGCGAGGAAATAGCCGGCAAGGTCGGTGACGGCGCCCACGGCATAGAATTTGGCGTCGCCGTCGCGCATCGCTTCTTCGAAATAGGGGCGGTAGCCGAGGTTTTCGCCGACGAAACTGTCATAGGCCCACCAGTTGCTGGCCGCGACGACCTGGCCGCCCGCGTCCATGATGAAGAGCTCGCCTGCGCCGGCTGTTTCGTTGAGCTTGCTGAGAAAGCCGTTGGCCCGCTCGCGCAGCGCTGGGTCGCTCCGGTCGGCAAGGGCATCGCGGGCTTCCGAGGCCAGGGCGATCGATGAGGGGAGGTAGTGGAACCGCTCGATGATGGCTTCGAGGGTGCGGTCGAACAAGGAGAGCCGCCGTTCGGCTTGTTCCCCGGCATTGCCAATGGCGCCGGCCAGAGCCAGTTCAAACGCGATCCAACCGGTGGCAAGCACCAGCGCGAGGGCGACGGCCAAAGCCAGGAGCTGTCGCCGGCGGAGGAGATCACGGAAGGCGAAAGGGCTGGGCAAGAGGGGCTCGCAGGCAAGAAGTTGCCGGGGTCGGGCAGTACTTTGGGCAAGAACTTGCCGTGCTTGTTAGCACATAAGGCGCTTTGTGCATATCTGCCTTGCGTTTTCTGCTTGGCACGGGCTTTGCAATGATGTGGGTGGCGCCAGGGCGGAAGAGCCGGTGCCGACAGATTTTGGGAGGACGATGATGAAGAACAGTTTTGTGGCCCTTGCTGCGGGTGCCGTGCTGGCGGGGCTTGCTTTGGGCGGCACCGCCTTTGCGCAGGACTATCCGAACAAGCCGATCACCGTTGTGGTGCCGTTTGCCGCCGGTGGGCCGACCGATACGGTGGCGCGCCTTGTTGCCGAGGTGATGAGCGAGGACCTGGGCCAGCAGGTGGTGGTGCAGAATGTGGGCGGCGCCGGCGGAACGCTGGGCGCGGGCCAGGTGGCGACGGCATCCAACGATGGCTATACGCTGCTGCTCCATCATATCGGCATGTCGACCGCGCCGACGCTTTACCGCAGCCTGCCCTATGATCCGACAACTGATTTCGCGACGATCGGGCTGATCACTTCGGTGCCGATGACGCTGGTGGCGCGCAAGGAATTCGAGCCGACGACGCTCCAGGAGCTGATCGCCTATGTGAAGGCAAACGGCGAAAACGTCACCTATGCCCATGCCGGCATCGGTTCGGCGAGCCAGCTGTGCGGCATGCTGTTCATGGAAGCGGTGGATACGCCCATGACCACCGTGCCCTATCAGGGGTCGGGTCCGGCGATGACCGACATCATCGGCGGGCAGATCGACATGATCTGCGACCAGACCACCAATACGACGTCCCAGATCCAGGCCGGCGAAGTGAAGGCCTATGGTGTGACCTCGCCTGAGCGGCTGGGCAACCTCCCGGACCTGCCCACCACGGCTGAAGGCGGGCTCGAGCTCGAGATCGGCGTGTGGCACGGGCTTTATGCGCCGGCCGGTACCGATCCGGCGATCATCGCGCGGCTTGAAACGTCCTTGCAGGCGGCCTTGGCCGACGAAACGGTGGTCAGCCGCTTTGCCGAACTGGGCACCGTGCCGGTGACGGCCGAAGAAGCAACGCCTGCCGCGCTCACCGAAACCCTGACGAGCCAGATCGAGCTGTGGCGCGGCGTGATCGAGGCTGCGGGCGTCTACGCGGACTAAGGGCGTAAAAGGGTGAGGTTTTACCAGACCTCACCCTGAGCCTGGGTGGTGGCAGCATGGTGCCACGCCCTCGTGGTTCGACAAGCTCACCATGAGGTCTACTTGATCTGACTGCGAAAAGGGGAGGGGCGGTTTTGGCTGCGCAATTTTCAACCAAGGACCTGGCGTCGGGCGGCTTGTTTGTCGTGGCCGGGGCGTATTTCGCGCTTGAAGCGCTCACCTATGAAGTGGGCACGCCGTTCCGCATGGGGCCTGGCTTCATGCCGCTTGTGCTGGGCACGGTGCTTGCGGCGCTTGGGCTTGGGGTGGCGGCGAGCGGTTGGCACAGGCCCGACAGCGAGGTGCCGCTCAGCCCGCCCTGGCGCGGCATGGCGCTGATCGTGGGCGTCATCATCTTTTTTGCCGCCACCATTCGCGGGCTCGGCTTTATTCCGGTGGTGCTCCTTTCAAGTTTCGTGGCCGCCTTGTCGAGCCGGCTCAATTCGCCCGTTTTTGCGCTCCTACTGGCAATCACGCTGACGGTGATGTGCACGCTTATCTTTGTTGTTG